>DRSY01000008.1 GCA_011372335.1 Candidatus Woesearchaeota archaeon
CAACCCAACCGCCTCGTAATCTAGCGCTGCCATACTATAACACCTTCTTCCTCAACCCTCCTAATCCTATGCAGAGGGATACTGATTTCCTTTCCTTGCTGCTTTATTATTATGAAGTTCCCTTCCACTCTCTCAATATCAGAACACCTTATCTTTTTTAATGTTTTGCTAATCCTATCAAAGTAATAAAGAGCATAGTCCTCTGAGTTAAGATTCTTATCCCACCTAATTCTGCTAAGCAAGTCTTTTATTGAAATCATATTAATCCTAAACCAAGAAGTACTCCTTCTCAGTTCTATCAGAAATCTCGCCGCGCAAATTCCTCTCAAAAAGTTCTCTTACTTCTTCTTTCTTATAATTACTCAGCAGCCATGCAAGCTTGATAAAAGCTGTTTCTGATGTCATGTCAGTATAATTACCAAGCACACCCATCCTTAATAAGTCCCTGCCAGTACTATAAACATTCATATTAATCCTACCATAAATAGTCTGCGAGGTCATCACAACAGGAATCCTCCTTGCTAAACCCGCTAATAATTCTCCTATCCGCTTATTCTCCTTTGTTAATTTATCCGTTTCAGAAATACCAATATGACCTAGACCTGTGCCTTCAATTATAAGACCATCAAAATGCTTAAAACATTCTAGTTCGCTTATAAGAAGATTGGGGTGGGCCTTAAGCAATCCTACTTTTATGTTCTCCTTAAACAACTTAATATTAAACTCTCCTCTGCTTTTCTCTAAATCTTTAAGCCACTCAACCCTCTTATTCTCATAGTCAATCCTCGCCACCAACCCCTTATTTATAGGTCTGAAAGCATCCCTCCTGCTAGTATGCATCTTCCTAGCATTAACTCCTTCTACCACTAAGCAACTACTATCATTCATGCTCTCATGCATACAAACAAACACACCCCCTGCTCTTGCGTTAATAATGAATATTACTGCGCTTATCAGATTAACAGCTGAGTCACTACTCGGCCTGTCACTGCTCCTCTGACTCCCAACAAGCACAACAGGCACCGGGATGTTCTCAAGCATGAAGCTCAGAGCAGCTGCGCTGTAATGAAGAGTATCAGTGCCATGAGTAATAATTACTCCTCTCACACCCCGCCTCACTTCCTCCTCTACTGCTCTTCCTAAGAGGTTGTAATGCGAGAAGCGCATGTTCTCGGATAACATATTACTTATCAGCCTACTCCGAATACTCGCCATGCTTCTCAGCTCAGGAAACAAGCCGATTATATCCTCTGGTGTGAACCTCGCAATAACTGCTCCTGTAGAATAATCAACCTTACTCGCAATTGTACCGCCAGTATGCAGAATAGAGATCAAAGGAAGCGCCTTACCACGGATGTGCTCTTTCAGCTTCTTCATAGTGTTCTCTTCTCTCCTCACCATTCCAAGGCTTTTTTCCCCCTTAATATTCCTCTTAGCAATACCAATATTATACCCGTTACTCAGCTTCACAACTAAGAAGTCCTTCTCCTCCTTGATAAACACTCCTCTGAATACCTGGGTGGACGTGCTTATCTCTACTACTTCGCCTTGCCTGAACATTTTAAAGATTAACAACTAAAAAAAAACAAAACCTCTGTTTTTTTCTTCTTACTTCTTCCTCTTAGCAACTCTCCGAGTTGACTTTGACTTCTTCTTTGTAGCACTCTTTGCTCTGCCTGAGAGCTTCTTCTTAGCTTTCTTCTCCAGCCTAGCAGCCTCTGCTCTAAGCCTAGCAGCGTAATCTCTTAACATCTTCACAGCCTTCTTATCATACCCCTTCTCATGCATCTTCTTAGCAGCCATTATAAGAGCTGCTACTCCTGCTGCTGCAGCCGCCACTCCAATAACCGCTTTAGTCTTCTTGCTCACCATACACTCTCACCTCACACCCGTCCTTAATATTTCTCTTATTAAAACACAGGCGTCTTGAAAAAAAATTAATGCTGTGCTTAATAAGAAATAAGAGTATTATTATATAAAGTTTATTATTTAAAAAAATTTTTAAATCAGACTCGGAATGGTAAGAACCATGATAAGCTTAGCACGGATTGGTATTAACAAAAAAATCATAGTACCAAGTATTATCAGCTTCTTCTTCAGCTTCCTATACTACTTCTACTTCCCAGTCTTATCCATCTACTTCAAAAGCGTAGGAATAAGAGATGAACTACTAGGCGTGGTATTCGCATTCTTCCCCTTAATAATGATACTCTTATCACCAGTAATAGGCATACTCTCAGACCACGCGGGAAGAAAAAGAATAATCTACTTAGGAGTCCTCTCCCATTTCCTTGCAGTAATCCTCTACTTATGGCCAGCCACTCTGACCTCCATAATCATAGGCAGAATACTCGCAGGCATAGCATGGACCATGGTGGGACTAATAACACTCGCAAAAATCCAAGATGAACTCAAACAATACGAGCGAGGCTCAAAAGCAGGAGTCTTTCTAAGTATTGGACAAGCAGGAGTACTAATAGGAACCCTTATCGGCCCCCTACTCGCAGAAACATTCTTTCTAAGACTCCCGTTCATAATCTCAGCCACAGGAACAGCCATCCTCTTAGTATGGCTTGTGCTCTGGAAAAGCCATCACAAACCAGTGCTACAAAGACAAGACTTCAACCCACTAACAGCTATCAAGGAGTTCTGGGAGGATAAGAGACTCAGAGCCATGGCATTCATAGGTATGGCGATGCACACACGAATAGCTGTGATAAGCATATTCCTCCCGTTACTCGTCTTGGAACTCGGCGCAGGGTACAAAGAAGTAGGCATAATCTTCAGCCTAAGAGGCGCCTTACACTTACTCCAAGGATTCGCAGGCAGACTAGTAGACAAGAAAGGGAGCAGGAACATACTCGTATTATCCGTTATCATAACAGCCGCCCTAATAATGATAACAAGCCTTGCAAAAACCTACGTCTTACTCCTAATACTCCTCGGATTAGAATCCCTTATAGGAGCTTTCTGGAATGTATCCGCGTGGACGTACATGTCAGATATCGGGGAGAAGAAAAAAATGGAAGGAGTCGTAGTAGGATCCTATAACTCACTTGCAAGAATAGGCCATTTCGTATTCGCAACAATATCCGGCTTTATAGCAGCCACAACAGGAATCAAGAGCTTATTCGTGATAAGCGGCGCTCTCATCATAGGGGCAACCCTCTTATC
>DRSY01000131.1 GCA_011372335.1 Candidatus Woesearchaeota archaeon
ACAAAAAAATTTTTCTTTGTAACTGCTCTTATTAAAAACAAACCTTTTTTAGAACCAGAACGTCTTGGAGATAAGAATAAGATAAGAAGGGTTCTCGTCGATAATAATAGAAAGGTTTATAAAGGCTTAAAATAAGAATATTACCTGAGATAGTTCGTAGTCTAAGAAGAATGAGAGGTATAAGATGAAGAAGTCCCTTATAACCATCATACTCATGAGCAGCCTATTCCTAGGAGCGAATAGTATAAGAGCTGGGACCTCAGACCTCCTAAGAATCTCTGCGAGTAAAAACCAGAATAGCACAGAGGTAGCAGAGGTAAGAAGAACACCTAGGTATACAAGGGCGATGGAATACATAAAAAGGAGGATAAGCAAAGATGTTCTTGAATCCAGGGTCTACGCGTATAGTGATATTAATATCAAAGAGGAGTGCAGGAAATATATGAACAAGAATATACGAGTTGGTATTAACAAGGAGTTCAGGATAAGAGGAGGGGGTAAAGCAAAGTTCCGTGCTGACTTCATCGTGGACAAGAACAGGAAAGCTAAGAATATGGTGGTAGGATACGAGAGCGGACTCCTAAGGCTTATGATGAATTACGACTTGCACACGAATAATCATGTAATTCAAGGCTCTATTAGTAAGAAGCAGAGGGGTGTTAGTGTGATGTTAAGAAACTATAAGAACCCCTTGATAAGAGCGTACACCAATGTTTATAAAGGGGTGATGATAACTTCTGCATATGATTCCAGGAATAACTACTTCTCAACCGGATTCTCAGGAAGCTTTAATTTAGGAGTGAGTCTTAGTATGAATAAGGAGTGGTTATCTGGGAAGAACAAGACAACTATTAACCTGAATTATAAAATTCCGGCTAAATACAAGGGCGTTATCCCCTTCAGAGATGTGACGTGGAGTCATATTGATTATAACAACACAGATCTTAATCGGTTCCAAGTAAGAGGAAGGATGGCGTGTGTAGACTTTGTTTGCGGACTTGATAACCTAAAAAATCCAAGAGAGTACCAGCCTTACTTCACAGTTAGTGTTAAGAAGAAATTCTAAAAGAAAACTTTTTTTTTAACTGACTGCTGAAAAACTTATTTTCTTTAAGTTTGTTAAGGATTCATCCCCCAGAATATTTTAGAGAAAGCCATTAAAAAAACCAGAAGCTCTGCTTAAGAGAACATTAACAACGTAGAAGAACAACCCCTCTAGGATAAGGAATAAATTTTTTTCCAAAAACTCCTAATATCACTAAGAATATTAGAAACATATTTAAATAAAATCTTAGTCTATGAGGAAGAATAGAAGAGATAAACAATAACGGGCCCATAGCTCAGCCCGGTAACCTTCACAGAAGTTCATTGGGCAATAGAGCACTCGGCTCTTAAAAAAAAAAAGAAAGGGTTTTGGATAAGTAAACCCTAAGAGATACTCGTTAGGGGTTGGAGTTAGAGGAACCGAGTGGTCGGGGGTTCGAATCCCTCTGGGCCCATCCATAAGTGAGAAGGGGATGATTATGATATGCGATCAGAAACAGATGAATCTTGAGCACTGCAATTGTACTTATGAACGTTGTGATAAGAAAGGAAACTGCTGTGCATGTCTAAGATACCATTTAAGCATGAATGAGCTCCCAGCATGCTGCTTCCCCCCAGAAGTTGAGAAAACCTTTGATAGGAGTTTTAAGAAGTTCATTGAGATCCATACACATCAAGGATGATTCGTCTCCTGCCCCGGTGGTGTAGTCTTCCAGACAACACTAGTTTTGCTGGACTATAACGGCCAATCATGTCGCCCTCTCGAGTAGGAGTACGTTGCTAGCACAGGGATAGGCGACGACACGGGTTCAAATCCCGTCCGGGGCATTCCCACCAAGTCTAATGTTTTTTTCTTATTTTAATTCTTCCTACTTAATCTTTTATCTCATGATTCATAGTTATGAAGAAGGAAAACACAAGAGGGTTTTAAAACAAAAATTTTTATAAGCCCACACTCATTCCTTTTATTCTTGATGGCTAGGGGAGTTTATGCTGGGAGTTTTGACCCTCCTACTAATGGGCATCTATGGCTTATAAGTAAGGGTGTAGAGCTATTTGACGAGTTATACGTAGCAGCCGCGCTTAACCCGGATAAGAAGTATGATTTCTCTATTGAAGAAAGAGTGAGGATGTTAAAGGAGATTACTAAAGAGTATCCTAACACAATCGTTGATAGATTTGAAGACTTGTACCTTGTGGATCACGCTGCGAGTGTAGGCGCAAAGTATATTCTTAGGGGTATAAGAACCGAGGAGGACTATGAGTATGAGTATAAGATGAAGCATTTCAATCAGGTATTAAACCCTGAGATTGAGAGTGTGTTCTTAATGCCGCCGAAAGAACTCGAGGATCTTAGTTCAAGCTTTGTGAAAGGACTTATCGGGCCTAGGGGGTGGGAGGAAGTAATAAGAAAACTTGTGCCCACCCCTGTTTATAACGCGATACTGGAGAAGTATAATTATAAGCGAACCAGGAAGAGAAGAGCGTGAACAACAACGTGTTAACATATACTAATCGTATTTAAGAGTCAAGGGTGCTAAGCGAAACCTTTAAAAATGCTCTCTAAGTTTCCTTAGTGGAGACCCTTCTCAGAGATTCAAATAAATGATTCCGAAGTAGTTTGAAGTGCTTAGAACAACAATCAAAACCCCAGCTCTTAGGAGGGTTAAGAACCTTTTTTTTTTAAGCGTACTAAAAAAGCTATGAGGTGAAATTTTTGATTAAAAAAGGAGATTTTGTAGAGTTGGATTATACTGGGAGGATAAAGGATGACAAGGTTGTTTTTGATACAACACTTGAACAAACAGCTAAGGATAATAATATTCATAACCCTGGATTCAGGTATAAGCCCGTAATCATATGTGTTGGAGAAAAACATGTTGTGAAGGGACTGGATGATGCATTGATAGGTAAGAAGCCTGGGAAGTACACAATCGAGGTGAAAGCTGAGAATGCTTTTGGGAGGAAAACAGCTGAGTTACTAAAACTTATTCCTATGCGGTTGTTTGAGAAGGATAATATCAAACCTTTTGTTGGTTTAGAAGTTAATGTTGACGGAACCCTTGGTGTGGTGAGGAGTGTGAGTGGTGGGAGGGTAATAGTTGATTTC
>DRSY01000050.1 GCA_011372335.1 Candidatus Woesearchaeota archaeon
AAAAGAGATTATAGGCACATGTAATTCTATGGGTGTCATGGTTGAGGAGATGCACGGCAGAGAAGCAATAAAAGCTGTTAATGAAGGAAGATTTGATAAGGAGATTAAAGCAGAGAAGACAGAGCTCACCGCTGAGGAACTCAAAGAGATTGAGGAGGAGAAGAAGAGATTACAAGAAGAGCTTGAGAAGAGAAGAGAAGAATACCTAGCAAGAGCTAATGCTATTCTTAAGGAAATGGAGGGTAAAGAGCCAAGAGAGATTAGGAAGAAGCTCCAAGAAGCAGAGATACCAGACCCGATTATTAATGAGGTTTTACCGTCAGAGAAGGAAGCAGGAGGAGCAGCTAAGCCCGGCGAAAAGAAATGAAAAAGAATAAAGAATAAGAGCACCAGAATTAACTCCTTTCTTCTCTTATTCTCTAACTCTCATTATGAACTCTTCTTAATAAAGCTTCTCTAACTCTACCCGCCTACTACTAGGCCAGTCCTTAAGCGCCTTATAAACAAACTTCTCATCCTTACTCTCTGCTAAAGCACTAAGTTATATCAGGAGAAAACCTATCATCAGGCCACTCACGACCAGCAAGAAAAAGATATAAGCCAACCTTATCTCTTCCAAGAACACTTAGGAGTCTGTCTAAGTCTTTTTCTAGATTAATTCCTTCACAGAAGTCCTTCCTTAACACACCCACGAATTCTTCTAGAAAAGGAAAACGCACCTCCTCTAAATCACTAATTATCTCTTCTAAACTAAAGCTTCATCTTCAAAAAAAACCTTTTTTCTTTTTAATTACAAGAAGAAGGGGAAATAAAAATTTTATAAATATTTTGGATTCAACCCGGCTTTACTCAGCGAGAATAAATCAGGAGAAGTAAGAATAAGACTACTAGGAGTAGTGCCCACCATAAGAATCTTTCATAAGGACCAGGCACGCTTCTTCCTTCACTCATACCGAACTTTTATTATAAAGATTGTTTTTTATAAAAATTTTGGTTATTCTTAATAAGAATAAACGCGGTTTCTGTGTTTCAACTGAATAAATAACCAAGATTATGAGTGATGAACAACAAAAGCTTTAAAAACCCTTCATTATTCGTAGGTTGGTATGGTTCAAAGAATAGGCGGGGCTCGGAGAAAAACCAGGTACAAGTTAAAAAAGCCAGCGAGGTATAAGGGAAAGCTAAGGCTTAGAAGGTATCTTGAGGAGTACAAGCCTGGAGACAAAGTTATTCTGAAAATTGATCCTATACTCCAAAAAGGCGTATTCCACCCCGGGTTTATTGGAAAAACAGGGGTTATCAGTAAGAAGATAGGCTCATGCTACGAAGTGATTACACGAGACGCTAGAAAGGAGAAGAAACTAATAGTTCATCCTATGCATATGAAGAGGTGTTGAAGTATGACAAAACCAGAAGTGATTGAGAAGCACTCAATAAACATGGCTCAGCTAAGAGAAGAACTAGCACGTATTAAGAAGCGTGACGGAGAGCTAAGTTTCAGAGGGAACAAGACAGAGGAGTATGTGAGTGAATTCGCGATTCTAAAGCCAAAACAAGCAGAAGAGCTATTTAAGAAACTCGAAGACCTTAAGATTCCACGACTCAAAGACACTCATATTAATAAGATTATTGATCTTATGCCAGCCAGTGTTGAGGAGCTAAAAGTGATTATGCAAGGCTACTCATTACCAGTAACCAATGAGAACCTGAAGAAGATTATTGATACTGTTTCTAAGTACACCCCTGAGAAGAAGAAGTAAGAGATTTGTTCGGGTTGTTGTTGCCATGCTTTATTCTCTTTTTTGGTTTTATAAAAATCCTTCTGCACGCCCCCGCAAAGTTCTTCCCTGAACTCAAAAAAAACTTTTTCAGTGCTTAAGAAATAAAGGATAATTTAGCAATATTTAAATAATAGTGGGTTCATCACATTGTTCAGAGAAGGGGATTTTAAAGCATACTCGAAGTAGTTGAGGGTGTATTTGGTATGGAAAGAAAAAAGGAAGAGGAAGCTGTAGTGCTAGACTTCCTGCCACACGGCTATCCCTTTGACAAGAGGCCTATGCACTTAAAAAAACCTATTGTGCAAGCTATTGGGAAAGAGAACTTCACACTCCTAGAACTAGTCCCGAGGAAAGGAGTGTTCCTTCAGCCTTACGAGGAAGTGTACATAGGCGAGGCTAAGCGAGATAAGATTCATCATATTAACGGTAAAATACCTGTTGATAACCTGACTCAGACTGCTAAGTCAGAGCTAAAACACGTCATCCAAGACTTAGTTAAGAAGCACGAAGCAAGGTTTGTTGAGTTCTTTAATAAAGCCCAGCCTATAAGCACCAGGATGCACGTACTTGAGTTATTGCCTGGTGTGGGTAAGAAGCACATGGAGGAAATCGTTAATGAGAGAAGAACAGAGCCTTTCAAGGACTTCGCGGATATTAGGAAACGGGTTAAGCTAATGCCTGATCCTGTGACAACGATTGTGAGAAGGATACTCTCAGAATTAGAAGGAAAAGAGAAACATTTATTGTTCGTGGACAGGCCTCCTGCGAGGGAGGAAAGAACAAAGAAGAACTGAAGAATCTACAAAAACCCTTTTTTGTCTTACATTTAACCTTATTCTCATCTTTTCGGCGCTGTTTGAAAAAGCCTTAGAAAAAGATTTTTAATGACAGACCTGACTTTCAATTTTCACATAGCATCGAATGTTCCTGTTAATCACCATTCTAGGCTCATAGGCTGAGAGCGCGGCGTGGTCGAAGAGCGTGGGGATGAAAAAGGCTCTGGCTTAACAGGAATTTTTTTATCTTCTAGAAATAACTGGCATAATCCAGATCACTTCTTATACTCCTCAACAAACCTTACGTACTTGTAATCCCTGATTCTTCCAGGAAAATTTCTCTTTATATCCTCGATTAAATCTGTGATTTCAATAAACTTGTTAACATCTACATCAATTCTAAAATCAAAGTTATTCCCGTTTGCTTGGCTTATTCCCACAACAAAGTTTCTTGTTTCACAATAACTGCTGATTTCATTTATCGATTTAGTGTCATCTAATTCAAAAAAGATTTTATACCTTGAGTAATTCAACTTATCAAGATCAAGATTAACTTTATAC
>DRSY01000041.1 GCA_011372335.1 Candidatus Woesearchaeota archaeon
GTTCTTGATAAGACCGCTTTTTACCCTAATGCGGGTGGCCAGCCTTTTGACACGGGTAAACTGGTAAGGCTGAGTGATAAGGAAGAGTTCGGTGTTGTCTATGTTGCTAAGTTCGGTGATGTGATAAGCCATGAAGTAGATAAGCCTGGTCTGAGCCCTGGTGATAGGGTAAGAGGGATTATTGATTGGGAGCGTAGGTATAAGCATATGCGGATGCATACCGCGGCTCATGTTATTGCTAATGTTATTGAGCAAGAAGCAGGGGCGAAAATCACAGGTAATCAGCTTGGCTTGGAGAAGTCAAGGATTGATTTCAGCCTTGAAGAGTTTGACAGGGAGAAGTTTGCTGAGTACGAGGAGAAAGCTAATAAGATTATCATGGAGGGGCGTAATGTGAACTTATCTCTTGTGCCAAGAGAAGAAGCAGAGAAGAAGCTGAGCAGGATGACCACTCTTGCAAAAGGTTTTCCTCCGGACATCAAGGATGTCAGGCTTGTAGAGATTGAGGGCTTTGCTATAGAAGCCTGCGGAGGGACTCATGTAAGGAATACTCAGGAGATAAAAGGGATTCGGATTATTAAGCTGGATAATAAAGGTAAGAATAATAGGCGGATGTATTACGAGTTAGTAGATTAAATGGGTTCAAGCATATCTTATTATGGATGGTGTTGTTTTTGACCTTGGTTTCTTTCTGTTTTTTTCTTCACGCATCAGTTTATCCGCTGCTTGTATGGTTGATTCAAGAGATTCTTTGGTGGTGTGGTATCCGTAGGCATAACCTGTTGAGACGGATAACGAGTAGGTTATTAGATTTTTGTTATTATCAAATATTTGTAGCTTGTTATGAGGATTGTATTTTCTTTTTATCTTAGAGGTTATTCTATCAGTGACTATTTTGCCTGTGTCTTCTTTTGCTTTTGGTAGTAGTATTAGTATTTCGTCTCCTCCCCAGCGGATAACGTAGTCTGAGCTTTTTATAGTGAAATTAATAATTTTTGCTAGGTCGCGAAGAATTTTATCTCCTTGTTGATGACCAAACGTTTTGTTAACTTTTCTGAAGTCATCTATGTCAAGGAAAAGCACTCCTATGTTTTCTTTATTCTTAGCTGCGTTTTGGATGACGTCATCGATATTGTTATTGTAGAATGCTCTGGTGTACAGCCCTGTAATAGGGTCTCTTGTTGCTTCAGCGAGTTTGCGTTTTAATTCAGCAACTTCTTTTTCTAGTTCCTCATACGTTGGTTTGGTTCTCATCCTTATTCTTGCATTAAAAATTTGTTCTTAGAACCAGTTCTTACTACTCTCATTATAAAGTTTTCGTTTTTTATTACTATTGATAAGTAACTAATAAAATAAGGTTTTTAATAGCCTTGTAACACAACGAATTATTAATAAAAACACCCCGGCACACATCATCCACCCAAGAACCTCTTTTTACCAAGCTTAACACTAATCATAATCACCCCCAAGAATGTTCTAAAAAAAAGAATGCTTAGCCCATAAACCGAGCCAGACGAGTCCTTCTCTTCAACGCAGCCCCTTTTTTCCATAACCTTTAAATACTATTCTTAGCAGGGGTTTATTATTATGGCATCATTTAAAGTGTTCGGCGCTCCTCTTAAGATACGCTACTCCGGTTTTTTTGACTGGGGCGGTCTTTACAGGCTTGTATGGGATTGGCTTCAGAAAAGGCAGTTCCGGGTGCATGAGAAGCGTTACAAGGACAAACCAGACACTCCTCTGGGTAGCGAGATAGAAGTGGATGTGACAGGGGAGCGGGAAGTAACAGAGTACTACAAGTACAAAGTAGCTGTATCATACCACTTATGGGAGTCAAAGGAAGTGCCTGTGATTATAAAAGGCAAGCAGGGCAGGAGGATGAGAGGCAGAATACATATAAGTATAGAAGGCGAAGTAATAACTGATTGGCAGGGCCGTTTCAAGAAGAACGGCTTGTATAAGGCGATGGGGGAGTTCTTGGACAAAGTCATTTTGAAGTACGACAGAAACATTAAGTACATAGACCCCCTTGACAAGGACTTACACAGACTCGAAGCAGAAATAAAAAAGTTTTTAAAAATGGAAACCCAAGCAAGCAGTGTGGGCTGAAAAACAACACCAAGAAAAAAAGTTTACGCTGAGAAGCACAAAGAGCATGATTTAGCATTGTATAAGGAAAAAAAGAGGCTGATTTGAATTGGCTGAGAAGAAAATAGTTTATCAGGACAAGTTCGTATCCTTTGAAGGCTTATTCAACCTCAAGGACTTATTCAGGACTGTTGTGAACTGGTTTAATGAGCACGGCTATGACATGTTTGAGAACAAGAATTACGAACAAGTATTCGAGGACGGCAAGAAGATAGTGTTTGAACTAATACCTTACAAAAAAGTTACTGATTACCACAAGTTCGAGATAAGAGTCTTCGCAGTATTCGAGAACCTCAGAGAAGTAGAAATAGAAATAGGAGGGGTGAAGCAGAGGCTTCTCAAAGGAAGAGCAGACTTCACCTTTGACGCCACGCTCGTAACGGATTACGAGAACAGATGGGAGGGGAGACCCAGTTATTTCTTCTTCAGAGCCCTCATAGACAAATTCGTGTATAAGTCTTATACTGAGAAGTACGAGAGCCAACTAGTAAGAGAAGCTAAGGAAATACAGGAAGAAATAAAAGCGTACCTGAACATGTTCAGGTACCACGCTGTTGAGGGAGGAGAGAAATCCGTTATGTGAAAAAGGAAAGATAAATATTTAAAAACCCTTAACTCGTTCTAGTATGCGTTGCCACGGTCGCATAACCAGGTATTGCGCCGGCCTTGAGGCTTAGAGCAGGACAGCCGGTTCCCTTACGGGAATTCCCGGTTCGAATCCGGGCCGTGGCGTTGAACTTCCGAGGACAACCGCCATATGTTGTTAATATGACAGTTGAAATCCCATACTAACCTCTTTTTAAACCTCTTATTCTTAGCTTTATGAAAAAGGGGGTAGAACCAGAACTGATAGAAATCTATCTGAATAGGAATCATGTCTATGAGATGGAGCTGGCTAGGTTAAAGAAAGCAGATATAAGTCCAAAAGATTATTCCTGGTACCTTGA
>DRSY01000077.1 GCA_011372335.1 Candidatus Woesearchaeota archaeon
AAGGTATAAGTGCCAAAAGCATTGCTCAGAGAAGCACCTTTTGAAGAGGAGATAAGAGAATCCTTATACTCTGGAGGCGGAGCAGGTATGCTACCTGTTACTTCAGGATTACCTTCCTCTCCTTGGGATGGTTCTTGTGGTGTTGCTAATGATTCCTTAGTATCTTTAAATGCTTTAGAACCCTCTGATTCATAGAATAGTTCTTCTGGCAGGTTATACTCTGCGCAGACCTCTTCTAAATTTGTATTCACAGGAGTATCACAATTACTCCCTGGCTTAACAGAGTAATCTCCTCGGAGTAGACAAGCAGGCTGGATATAATCTGTTAATCCAAAGCTATGCAGAACTAGTTGTTGTCCTTTATAGTTCAGGCTTGCTGGGACTCCTTTGTAGAGCACTCCGAAATGAAGGTGTGGAGGATAAGCATCACTCCGATAAACCCCAGAGGCATCTTTACCCCGACCCCCCACAGTACCTATTACTTCTCCTTGCACCACCTCATCATTAACATCAACACTTATGGTGTCTAAGTGGAGGTATTCTGTGCTTAGACCAGAGCCATGATTAATAACAACCCTTCCCCATTGCTTATCAATCGCGGTTACTTTTCCCTTAGCAACAGCTACTACGGGTGTGCCTGTAGGAGCTCTTATATCAATACCAGGATGATTCCTACTTCCTTTCTTCAAGCTCCTCTTACCGAAACAAGAAGTAAGGGTGTGTTCAGTGTGCTTAACAGGCCATATAAAGCTACCGCCTGTATAAGTTTGTGCTACGCTCACAGGGTTTTTAGTTCTTGCATCCGTACTAAGAACATTAACCTCGCTCTCCGAGTCTGCTAATCCGTGAATAAGAAAATACTTATCATGCACTTCGAGGCTTATATTATAAGAAATAGGGAGGTCTATGCCTGTCCAGTAATAATATAATTCTGTCCTGTTCAGGAGGTTCTCCTTGAATGCATTAATAAAAGCTGTTTCGCAATCAGGAAAGCAAAGGGTTTCATTAGTACTCCATAAAGGATAAACGTATTTCCCGCAAGGGGACTCCCACTCATCAACTTCTTGCTCCTCATTAATATTAAAAAAGCATGATTTACTAATACTATCCAATGCTTTCTGAGCTGAGAGCTCAGCTGCTTGTTCTAAGAAGAGATTAATAGCATCAGCGTCTTGGAGTGAAGCAAAAACAGCTGTTTGCTTAGTCCCTATTAGCACCTCATCTCCACTCAGATCAGTTATTCTCTTAGAATTATCAAGGTGTAGAAGAGCAAAGGTGAGAGCAACAATGGTGAATACAGCTACGAATAAGGGGTATACTTGTGCTTTCTTGTTCTTTCCTATCCTCCTCGTACTCATCCTTGATTTCTTCATTATTTTAACCCCGGCGTGTTTAAGTGTTTTATTTCAAATTATTTCAAAAAATGCTTTGTGTGATTTAAGCACAACCCTTGCTAAGCCTTTCTCCTTGCAAGGAATAATCTGGCTGCCAAAGCCTTCTTCACGATAAGGCACTAAGAAGAGTTTTAATGCGAGGCCTGGGTTTATGAGCTTTGTATGCCATAGGTGAGCTAAGGAAGCAGCGGTTACTCCGCGCTCTATCTTCTTCTTCACGTACTTGAGTAAGTTCTTATGCCCAAAGCCTTTCTTATCAAGCTCAGGATCAGAGTACCATATCTCGAGGTTCCAATCATCACCGTAGATATCATCAAAGAAGCTGTTTATTGATTCTTTCAAAGCCTTGTAGTTCGGGTCTTTCTTATTATTATTACAACTCCAAGATACTAGGTCCGCGTATGTGATTGTTTCTCCAACACTAGGAGTGAGGTCTTTAGGCGGATTCATCCTCATATCATACCCTCCTCTGCTATGCACAGGGGTCCTTAGGAAGTTCTTAAGTAATAGCTCTGTGTCTATAGAAGAGAAACCTGTTTCTATAGCTCCTGTTCTATTCTTAGCACTCAGCCTGAAGAGAAAAACGAATATTATGAATACGAGTACTATTAAGAGAACCGCGAATATGGTTACTACTGTTTTCATCAAACCCTTTTTTGACTTTGTTCTTACTAACATTTTTTTACTCTAGGTCGGAATTATAATACTTATTCTTAGGAAGCCCGGCTGATTCACATTATTCTCACGATAGACTACAGGCAGGGATTTATAGTACATCCTTGCGCTGCCAGGCCCTTTAATCCTTGCACTTGCTAGAGGTTCTAACCGGTTATACCATACATTATTAAGGTAAGCTGTCTTAATTAGTTGTTTTTCTTTATCATACAATTCTAGTTTCGCAGATATATGCTTCTCATACGAGTACTTCATAGCATTATCCAGGGTTGTGTTAGTGAATTTATCGAAATCAATAACACCAGGATAGACTACTCCTGTGATATTATCAGTGTACATAATAGAATTAGGAGAATACATTATCCTGTTAAAAAGAACTTCTACTTGTAAAGGCTTAATATTAACACTAAGATTAACATGCGTATTCACAAGTACGAATATACCGATAAGCACTGCTATTGTAAGAAGGATATAAGGGATGTGTTCGAGTAACTCAGCTGCTCCTAAGCCTTTCTTACCTAAAGTTCTATATGATTTTTTATATGGTTTTCTCATGTTCATGGATTCTTTATGGTCCTGGTTTCCTTGGTTCTGGTAGCTTCACATCTTCTGAGGGAACCTTAAAAGTAATCGTGTGATTATCATACACCACTGCAAAACTAGTTATAGTCCTGTTTATCATAACAGGAATTACGCTTACATAAGAATTATAACCGAACCTAAAAGAGGTTTGTAAGCGTTTATCAACTGGTATATCAGAATGGTCTGTTACGATCACTCTGTCAGGCTCAAGAGCAATGTCTAAATGCATACTCTCAGGATAATTAATATCGTATTTAATAACAAAGTCGCCGTTGCTTGCATGCAAGGCATCAACAAGCAAAGCTAAATCCCTTGAGTAAAACTTCTTATGATAAGAAGAATCACTAACAGCTGCTTTTATTCTTGACATAACTGTTACGACGAATAAGCCTGAGAGTATAAGCCCAAAGAG
>DRSY01000126.1 GCA_011372335.1 Candidatus Woesearchaeota archaeon
AACCACTCTGGGATTTCTTATTCCAAAATCTCATGAGTAAAACTTATTGTGAACCTTCTTTAAAAATATTTAGGTTTTCTAAGATTCTCAGATTTTTTTTATTCAAGGGACAGGAACAGCCTCACAACGAGTTCTTCCATTCTCCTGTACTGCTCTGCACGCCCTGTCTGCGTCACCACTCCTAACACCACAAGGATCAAGCCTGCAGTAATAAGCCTCATCATTATCACAATCCTGAGTAGCGGTTATTGCTTCACAATAATCAGAGCATTTAGCCCTAATAACAGAGCAGTTAAAAGGTAGCACAAATAACTTGTTATCAAACCTTTGAACACAGTACTTACCATAATCCTCCACGTATCTAAGCCCGCACATACAGGGGTGTGTTATCCTCTTACCAAGCACGCAACTCTCAACACCTTTTTTCAACAAGCACCTCTGAGTTGCTTCATCAAAATAACAGTACTCCTTAGCAGTCAAGCTGATATAAGCATTCCTCCTCATCCCTATGCACTTCTCATCAGAGTTAGGAGGGCAGCTGCCCAGCAAGGAAGCTCTTTGCTTAATCTCTTCTTTTTTTAGAAAAGGCGTGATGAATACGTGCGTCTTGGTGTTACTCACGAATTTCTCTATGTATAAGTCTTGAGCTAAGTCTTCCGTAGGAGGCGTGATTACTAAAGGGGTGTATTCAAGAACTGCTTGTTCAGGGTAGTCAGAGTAAAGACTTGGGTTTTGTTCAGGGATTTCAGTCCCATAAAACTTAAGTGAGCCGAGTAATTTCTGTTCACTCTCAATAATCTTGTTTTTCCCAAGGCCGTAACCATGAAAAACCACGTTATCATCAAAGCTCTTGCACTTAACAGGCTTAGCAGGAAAATTCTTAATCTTCTTGTATAAGCATAAGCAAGGCTTATGCTTGCACTTATTCGGGTAATCAGCCGGGTCTTTGTTAAAATCAGATAAGGTTTCTGGACTTACCAAGCCGAACACGTAATGCTGGTTCTTCAAGTACATAATCATGGTCTGAGCTTCAAAAGAGGATTGCTTATCAATCATTAACTGTATGTTCTCTGTTAGAGCATCAAAGTTATTAAGCGTATCCTTGCTTGCACCGCCGAGAAAAGCCGAGTACAGCTTTGCTCCGATACCAAAGAAGATCATGATAAGGAACACTACGAATGTAAAAACAATTAGAAAGTGGAATTCCAAAGAAGCCTTCTTATCCATCTCGCTCGTCCTACGCATAATACGCTTATTCTTGTTTATACGACTATAAATTTGTTTCGGTAAAAAAGAATTGGTTTTTATAAAAAGAATTTTTTTATAAGAAAAGCCGGTTTCTTCTATTAGCATATCTGCTTTTAAAGGTGATTAGCCGTAGAAGATACACACAGGACTGCTAGGATCATCCTCTACTAGGTGTCTTATTGAGATGAAGTACCCCTTAATACTCACATCTCCATTATCAATACCCTTGCAATCACCAACCAGGACTCCTTCTTTTTCTTTTCCAACACAATAAGTGAAGGCTTCGCCTTTCTTCTCGATTCTTACTTCATCATCCTTCTTCCCTGATTTCAAGATACAAGTATCGCCTAGGAATTCAAAACTAGCATCGGCTTCAGGCGCACCTGCATTGAACGAGAACCAGTTTTGTCTTTTCAAAAGTTGAAAAGTTGTTTTGCCCTCTGAATGCCTTTTAATAATAACAAAAACTTTACCCTCATCCCCTGCTTCTGTGTAGAGGAGTATGCTTCTCAAAGATTCTGTGGCGTCATCACAAACAGAGGAGTCGTCCTTGCAGCCATTAAGCAATCCAGGGAACTCGCTTTTAAAAATAGATTTTGCTTCTTCAAAGGTATAAGTTCTTTTATCAAAGCAACAAATAGGTTTCGGCTCCTCGCACCCAAGCCCTCTCACCTGCTCAGAACAAGTATAAGCTTCAGGAACACACCTCCCTTGCCTTCCTGTTACAGAGCCACAGTAAGTCACCTTAGCTATGTCTTCAGAAGGACTCAGTATAAACTTATGAATAAGGAATATCATCACTCCTATTATAACAAGGCCTATGATAGCAGTAACAACCCTGCTAAGAACAATTCCTCTCTTATCCTTCCTAACAAACAAAGCCCAACACCCCTCGTACTTAGTTCATTTTATAAGCAGGTTATATAAAGCTTACTATTAATCTAAGGATAACCCGCCCAGGAAGGCGGGGTTTTACCAAGGTCTTCTAGCATCACATGATCAGCTAGTCCTATTCTTGACCAATCAAAATTAGGCGAAGGATCCCATTTCCCTTGTGTAACCTCGTAATGCCCTACTATGTGATTATCATCTAAGGGTATCATCCACCTCTCAGCAACATCCTTTACTAATGCGTTTATTGCTGAGTACTGCTCCTCAGTGTACTCGTCAGAGTATTCGCCTGTATTAACAATCTCTATGCCTATTGAATCAAGGTTTGTTGCAACAGGATGCTCCTCCAAGCATACCGGGGGATTAGAGTATTTATTCAGACAAGAGGTGTCGCTTGGTCTGCAACAACCACAGTGAAAAGCGGTCTTGGTCTCATCAACTAAGTAATAAATCGTGCCGTCCCTATCCACAACGTAATGCACTGAAAGCCCCTTTGCCTTTAAAGTATTAATCGTCTGAGCAGCGTTATCATCCCCTGTGTGGTGAAGCACTACTTTGTTAACATCAGATAGGCTTCTATCAGCATAGTTTAGTTCGCCGAAGTGCTCATAATTAACATCAATCTTTGGTCTTGTTAGTACTGGACCTCCACTCCTTACTTGTACGTCCTGTGGTACAGTTGAAGGAGGGGTTTCTCCGTACAACCCGCTAGGAGACTTAAAACCCACGTTGTTCTTGGACAGGTTAATTATGTTTTGAGCTATTGGGAATAAGGGCGTTACGAATCCTAAGAAAATCACAGTTATAAGCACAACAACAAGTATTCCTGCTATTATATAACGAAACTCCATTATTATGAACCTCTCTAAAACCAAGGCAGCCTTATATTATTGAATACTGCACGGATAATAAGGTAA
>DRSY01000141.1 GCA_011372335.1 Candidatus Woesearchaeota archaeon
AATTAGAGAAGTGTTCAAAAGACAAACTAGGAAAAATACTGGATGCTTATAAACCAAACATAGTAATCCTACTACAATACTCAGCTTTCAAAAACCTGATATTTAAATAAACAAATAAACACCTACCAAAAAAAGAGAGGATAAAAAGAAAAAATAAGAGCCGAAAAAAAATCAACCATAAAAGAGGACTACTCTTATTCTATTCCTATTATTCTATTCTTAAATCCAACCACCAATCATAGCCACCCCTAAGAAGAACATAATAATACCTGCAACCAAGTGTAAGTACCTAATATTCTTATCCTTCCAGCCCGACACATTCTCAACGGTTGTGAAGCCAAGATAAACTATCAGAGTAATGATTATCATTGGTAACACAAACACAAAATTATAGATTAAGAGCCAGGGAAGAGTCTTTAAGAGTTCCAGAGCAGATAATATGCCGCCAGCAATCACGTACGGACCAATAGTGCAAGGAAGCAAGAACACTGTAACGAATAGTCCCACAATAAAAGCTCCTCTCGGACTAGTCGCCTTTGAGATTATTTTCTTAACCTTCGGCCTCAGCATAAGAGGCATCTCAGTGCCGAGTCTGCCTGGCTTATACCTCACAAAGTCCCGTATGTTAAGCACCCCTAGTATTACTGCGGCTAACCCCAGCATCTTATATAGCCAAAGCCTCACTCCTGTTAAGAGCTGCACGAATTGGAAGAAGTTGATAATTATAAATCCATAGATTATGTACATAACAAAAACAGATAAAGTAAAAGCAAGACCAGCTAATAATACATTCATCCTCTTCTTAGGATTATAAGTAAGAATAGCGATAAGCATAAGGGTAAGCACAGCAAGAGCACAAGGATTAACAGCATCAACAGCTGCCAAGCCAAGAATCTTTGTAAGGGTTAATTTTTGTGTACGTCCTACGTCACATGTCCTGGTCTCATTATACTCAACACAAACGTAACCTGTTTCTTTTGAGCATTTATAATTAATTCTTGTCTGTGTACCATTAACACACGCACCCCACTCCCCTGGTTTTGGACACTTATCCTGGCATCCTTGCGAGGTAATACTTTTACCATTCCACTGAAAAACCCAACCGCCTAGTTTAATAGCGTTATCAAAATCAACCATCTTTCCAGACAGAGCAACAGGCTTAGAATCTATTACCTTGAATTCAATGTCCTGAAGAGAAAGAGAAACGTTATCTGATTGAAGCACTCTTTTCAAGAGCGAGCTATCACCATTTCCTTCTTTTATCAAAATCCTATCCCTAAACCAGATATTCGGATTTCCAGGCAAGGAATCAATGTCGAGATCATTAAAACTAATGGAGGAGCCGCTTAGTAGAGGGCATGGATTACTATCAAGAGAATCAAGGATTTTCGTAATATCTTTTAGGATAGGCAAATCACCATGTTGCTTCTTGTCCTTACTAAATATTATTAATGGGATTCCCAGTCCAGACCCATACGCCTCGTTATAAGAGTATAACAATGGGGCGTTTTGTCGATGTTGATAAATCTCATACTCTATGATTACAAGGTTAGGATGCTTATTAAGTAATTCTTTTAGAATAACAGGGTCTGTTTTTGCGCAGTGAGGGCAGCCTACGCCTGTGAAGTAAACAGCACACACATAATTAGTAGTGGGAGAATCAGACTGTGTTCCTTGTGTCTCGTTAGATGCAGAAACAAAAACAACAGAGAGTAATAAGATGATGCTTATCAAAAGCGGTAATGGTCTTTTATTCATTCTCATCTTCACCGTTATCATACTTATCACTTTCAAAAAATATTTAAACCTTACGATTTTCATATGATGAAACAATATATAAAGCTTTGTTACAAAAAATGAAACGGCATATCAAATCAATGATGTTTGACCTGGAGGACTCTTTAAAAAACATTTTCCTAACTCTAGGAATAATTACGGGGTTCATATTCCTAGTGAGTTTCAGCAGCTTGTACGTCTCAGATGTGATAAAGAACAACAACGCTTGTGGATGCGTAATACCCATACCGTTCATGATACTAATACTTTCATCTCTGGGTGTTTTTGTAGGCAGCTTATCCTATTATTTCATAACATCATGGTATTCCAGTGAGAAAAAGGCTATTGGCAAGGACATCCAGCTAACTCTTAACTTTCTTGAACCGTCAGAAAAAACTGTTGTGAAAGAATTAATAAAGAATAATGGAGAAGTGAAACAAGCAGAGCTAGAAAAACTAACTGGGTTTCATAAGGTGAAAGTGCACAGGATTCTTAAAAAGCTCTTAAAAAAAGGCGTGATTGAGAAGGAAAGTGTTGGGAAAATAAAGAACATCAAATTAAACCCTTCTCTAAAAGAAATATTCTGAGATAAGAAAAATAGTTTAGTTAAATTTCTATAACACTCCCGGCTATGAGTTCCTTGTAATTCTCAGGAAAACGATTTTTTATCTCTCTTATGTGTTGGGTGCAGTGACAAGGAGCAATAAGTTCAATATCCTTAAGAACTTCGTAATCTGAGAAGCCATGAAAGCCTCCTATTATGCCGTGGATTCTTCCAAGCTTATAAGCTACTTTTAGAATTCTTCTAATCCCTGGATGAGCACACCCAGTAATAACAATGCTTCCTTTTCTTGTCTTAACAATCAAGGATTGCTCCACAACTGAACTTAAGAGGGGGCCTGTTGTATAAACACCCAGCCCCGCCTCTACCTCTGTTAGTCCTGAAAAAGCACCTGGCATAATAACCTTAATATCCGGATTAACTTTGAGTATGCCTGGCATCCCCCCAGCATGGTCCCAGTGCTCATGAGAAATAATAAGAATATCAATGTCTTTAGGGTTTATACCAATTTTATTAAGATTGAATAATAGTTTATCCGGGTTATCACCTGTGTCAAAAAGAATTTTTTTGTTAGAGTCTATCTTATTATCTGGTTCTATTAAGCAGGAAAAACCCCAGCCTGACTTAAAACCGGGTTTGGCATTATTATCATACACAATTAAGATTCTCATATTCTTTCACTCCCTGGTTTTTTTCTAACCCCACGACAGGGGGG
>DRSY01000026.1 GCA_011372335.1 Candidatus Woesearchaeota archaeon
AGAAGGAGAAAGTTCTTTCAGCAAGGATAAATGGAGTTATTAAGCAAATAGCAAATAAGCATAGCAAACTTTTTATTCTAGAACAAAAACACTTATTCCTTATTATGAAGGTATTTATTAGAAATACAGTTCTGTTAATCAGCTTAATAGGATTAGACCAGGTATTAAAATATTTCTTTGAAACAACACACCTCTTTGTTGAGCTTAAGGTTTTACGTCTTCACCTTGTTAAGAATACAGGCGCTAGCTTTGGAATGCTTCAAGGTAATAACATGCTTCTCGCCTGGATAAGTATTATTGTGCTTGGCTTAATCATGCTTAACATTGATAAAATACAGAAAGAGTATACGCTCCCAATAATTCTATTAGTAGCCGGCTTGCTTAGCAACCTGATTGACAGGTTATTCAGAGGCTTTGTAATTGACTTTATTGACTTTAAGTTCTGGCCTGTTTTTAACCTTGCTGATTCACTAATGGTTATTGGTGTGGCTTGGTTAATAATCATCATCCTAAGAAAGGATTTCAAGAATCTAAAGGAAAAGGAAAGGGAAGAGATAAAAAAGAAACGTATAAGAACAGAATAACCATCATAAACATCTAGGGAGCGTTGTGCAACGCTAAAAACTCAGAATTCATCTAATTCTTCTAGTTTGTCAAGATAACCATGCTTCCTAAGCCACTCAACCTGTACCTGACGATACTTGTAAATAATATCTCCTTTAGCATCACCCCCGTATTCCCAAGGCTCAACAAGAAGAATATCTCCTTCTCTCACCCACAGCCTTCTTCTAAGCCTTCCTGGAATCCTACAAATCCGGGTTTTACCATCAAGGCATCTTACCTCGCACCGACTGCCTCCGAGACGTCTGTCAAGTATTCCCAGCACTTCTTCTCCTCTAGGCAGCCTGACCCTGACTACATCTTCATCTGTTCTCTCCTGGTTAAAACCCGCCATAAGGTAATAAAGAACAAATCCTGGTTTATATATATTGTTATTTATCCACTAAACTTATGCGTTTTTATGCATCTTCAAAGCTCCTACCATCCAAAAAAATTAATGAAGAAGTTCCAAAAAATTTATATAAGAGGTTCATGATTGATCTGTTTGATGAGTGATTTAAGACGTATTTTTTATTCATTTGTTTTATTAGTAATGGGTATCTTTTTCTTTATTAGCGGTTATAAGTCTTTTAGGAGGAAGCGCTTGATAGAGGACACCCCCACTTCTAAGATAAGGGCTATAGCAATGGGCTTAGTCGAGATCTATGGCGTGGTTGTCCCGTATAAAGGAAAGATTTTGAAGTCCCCTTTAACAAACAAGGATTGTGTTTATTACTTCTTTATAATTGAGGAGTATCGTAGCTCTGAAAAGGGTGGCAGATGGGTTACTATTAAGACCGGTGCGAAACGTGTTCCTTTTTTCTTGCAAGACGACACTGGAAAAGTGCTGGTTGACCCAGAAGGAGCCCAGGTTGAGGTTAACAGAGATTATGAATTTTACTCAAGTACGACCAAAACCCCTCCTCAGTCTATTATACAGTTCATGGAATCCAGTGGCATACGCTATAAAAGTTTTCTGGGGTTGAACAGGAGTTTGAGGTTTAGGGAATATTTTATTGCTCCAAAAGACAAGTTATATATATTAGGCACTGCTGGTGATAACCCTTATGTTGAAGATGGAAGTGTCAGCCAGGGATACGAGGATGTAATGATACAAAAGGGCAAAAAGAACAGTATTTATTATATATCAGATAAACCTGAAAAGGATTTGATTAAGAATTATAAATGGAGAATAGTTGGGGGCTTCGTTGGAGGCGTATTATTAATACTGGTAGGCACATCAGGAATACTTTTAGGCTTTAACTTATTTTGAATGATAGAAACAAAAATAATGAAACTTAATAGTGTAAATAAATAATAAAGGATATCGATAATAAAGGAGCAGATGAACAAAAAAGAAAGAATAAATTAAGAAAATTAAGGCAGGAGGTGTTATAATGGGGCTTGGTCTGGAAATAATAATCGTGGTTGGTATGCTAATAGTGTTGGTGGCATTAATAGGATACATTGTTTCAATATACAACGGCCTTATCAGGTTGAAACATAACATTAAGAAATCATGGGCTAATATTGAGGTGTTGCTTAAGCAGAGGTCAGATGAGCTGCCTAAGCTTATTAACTCTGTAAAAGGATATATGAAGCATGAGAGAAGCACCTTGGCTCAGCTTACCAAGGCAAGGACTGATTTTCTAAAAGCCAAGACCATGAAGCAGAAAGCAGAAGCAGATAGTATGATCACAAATGCTCTGAAAACCATTTTTGCAGTGGCAGAGAACTATCCTCGTCTTAGAGCAAACGAGAACTTTATCCAGCTGCAGCAGAGAATCAGCGGTCTGGAGAACGAGTTGGCTGATAGGAGGGAGTTCTATAATGACAGCGTAAACACTTATAACATTAGGATTCACTCATTCCCTGACATGATTATAGCAAGGATGATGAAGTGTAAGGATGAGGAACTTTTTAAAGTAGTAGAGTCAGATAAGAAAGATGTTGAAGTTAAGTTTTAGAATAAGAGAAAGCGGCGTGCTGTACGGGTGTGTGCTTGAGGATGCTTAATCGCAAAGGCTGATAAGAAACTTAGTTAAAGCTCTTAATTGGTCTTAGTAAACCTGGGGAATTAGAGGAGCAGAACAGCATATAATAATATCATACATATATTATTGCTTTCATTACTCAATCATACTACAGGCACGTCCTTGTCTGATTTTATACCATACACGAATAAGTAGTTCCAGAAGAGACCGTGCTTCTTCTCTATCCTAACCGAGAACCCTGCTTCCCTAAAAATTCTTTTAAGCTTCGCGGTGTCAGCCACCCACTCAGCATCTGGTAGGATTCGGAAGAAATTAACATACTCTACAAAACATATCCTGCCTCCGTCCGGCAGTATGCGGTTCATCTCTCTAAGTATTTTCTTAAAATCCTGCATATAACTCATCATCCC
>DRSY01000143.1 GCA_011372335.1 Candidatus Woesearchaeota archaeon
CCATAAACCTCAGCGCATTAACTGACGGTTACAAACACATTGTTATACAAGCAACAGACTGGCTTGGAAGGAAAAAGAACTCAAGCACCTTACTAATAATCGTTGACTCCCAAGCACCACTAGTGAATTTTGAAACCCAGAATCAGACTTGGTTCAATCATAGCAACCCAAACATATACTTCAACATAACAGACCAAGTTGATGTCAACATTAACTACTCGCTCTACCTGAACAGAACTTTCCAGAAAGTAAGTAATACAACCAATGCTACTACAACCAATGAGACCTTAGGACCCTTGAGTGACGGAAGTTATAACATAACCATACAAGCAACTGATGATGCTAATAACTCTGCGAATTATTCAATAATAATCTTCATTGACACCCAGGCACCAAGCATAAACCTAACATACCCTGACGACGATGAGAACTTTACAACTAGGAGTGTTAGTCTTAACTTCACAGCAAAGGATAACATGGATGTCTCCCTAACATGTAACCTCACTCTGGATGGTAGTATTCAGAGGAGTAATTTTGAAGCACAGAACGGACAAGAAACAAATACAACAGTCACGGGTCTAAGCGAAGGAACTCATTACTGGAATGTGACTTGCTGGGATAATGCTAGTAATACTAACATATCAGAGACTAGAAGCTTTAATGTGTTCGCTCCTCCAATAATTAAC
This sequence comes from Candidatus Woesearchaeota archaeon, assembly GCA_011372335.1. Classification (GTDB taxonomy): domain Archaea; phylum Nanobdellota; class Nanobdellia; order Woesearchaeales; family SM23-78; genus SM23-78. Next base: position 687 of record DRSY01000143.1, read on the forward strand.
CTAACAGCACCTCCTAATGGGATTGTGTCAAACAACCAAACCCAGACCTTCTACTTTAATGTGAGTGATGAAACAGGCATATATAACTGCTCGCTCGTATTAAACGGGCAGATAAACACAACCAAGCCAGGCAGTCAGATAACAAATAATGCCACGAACAACTTCACAGTCACTCTGGGAGAAGGTATGTATAACTGGAGTGTGAGATGCTATGATAATACTACCATGCAAGCAGAGGGTAACTCTGAGGAGTGGAGTATAATAATAGACCTTACTGCTCCTTACCCCAACATAACCACAACGAATTATTCATGGTTTAACACCAGCACTCCTCTTATTAATTTCATAATAAAAGATAACTTTGCAGACCCAATCAATTACACTTTCTATGTAAATGGAAGTGTTAATGTTAGTGGAGCAGTTAATAATAACACTCCTAGCAGTGATAATCTCCATGACCTTAACAAAAATGCAAGTTACAGGGTGTGGTTAGGAGCAACTGATGATGCAGGGAACTCAAGGAATAGTACAAGCATAATCATCTATGTTGATACTGTTAAGCCAAGCATTAACCTCTCAGCTCCTGGTAATGGGCAGCAATTGAATATAACAAGTTTGCAGTTCAACTTCACAGCCACAGATAATATGGCACCTTATATGATGTGCAACCTCACAATCAGTAATGGGATGTGCGAGTACAACATCAATGCTAGTAGCGGAGTGTTACAAAGCATTACCAAATCCGGGTTTACATCAGGAACATACTACTGGAATGTAACTTGTGCTGATCGCGCAGGTAACAAGAATACTAGTACAACGTGGAATTTCACTATTCGCGCCCCAGACCTCATCATCACCGCGAGCAATATAACATTTAATAATAGCTCTCCTGAAGAAGGAAAGAACATCACAGTCTTCGCGAACATATACAACCTCGGGGGAAGCCCTGCGTATAATGTGACTGTGCAGTTCTGGAGAGGAGATCCTGCTGGTGGAGGAGTACAGATAGATGGTAATAAGACAATAATGAATCTTACTAACGGAGCTAACTTCACTATTAATACAACCTACACCACGATTATAGGCACCAACAACATCTTCGTAGTAGTTGACCCCCCTCTCCTAAGTAACGGGAGTATTGCAGAGGAGAATGAGAGTAATAACAAAGCAAATAACTCTTTTAGTGTAAGCCTGTACCAAGTATACGCTGGTAATACCTCTGAATTAATAGAGATGGAGAAGCAGAGCATAAACAAATCTCTTTTCACATGGAATGTAAGCAACGCAACAAAGAGCAATATATTCGTAACAGACACAGAAGCCAATCCCAGCTTTACTAACTTACAAGCCATCGGAAGAGATATAAATAATAATTCAGTGAGTGACGACTTTGAGGAAATCGATATAGCGCTTGGCTCAACCAACTATTCTGACTCGATTAATAATACATATACGAGCAATGGGAGTCCAAGAGCAACCAAGACGTACACTGTGTTCAGCAAGATTATAAACAATGTGCCTATAATCAACAGCACCAACACGAGTAACTTCGTAACAGGCATACTCTGGGATAAGAGCGACGGGAATACTGAGTATAACGGAACACAAGACTTATTATTCATCACAGAGATTAATAAGCAGAAACAAGGAAGCAGGGGGTTGTATGACTTCGAGATAAAAGTGCCTGCACTACTCAGGAATTATAATGCTCCAGGAAATAGTGTCGCGTTTTATGCAGAACTAAAATAATTAAGTTTTCGCTAATAACCGGATAAAATAAGAAATATTCTTTTATTTTATTAACACGAAGATTTATTAACAAGAAAAAAAGTTTCCTCTTGCACTCACAGGCATAAAGTTTTTAAACTCTGAATTCCAGAGATAACACTAGGGAAGGGTGGTTGAGTAAGCTACCCCTTGCTCAAAACATGAGCTTCATAGAATATCCGCGCTGAGCAGAATGCATACTAAAAGAGTATTAGCAATAAAATTATCTTTATCTATGTTTCTCTTACTATTCAAAATAATCCTATCACTCCCCCGGCAGCTCTATCATTATTTCTCCCACTTATATCGTTCTTTCTCTCATCTTCTTTCATTTAAAGGCTACGCCTTGCCTAGCTCAGCGTGGAAAAAATTCTGGTCAGTCGCAGCCTCTTTTTTATTTATTATGCTGATAGTTCTGGCCCTTGCAACAGCAATACCGCAAATATCCACAGACAAGAGCGAATATGTGCTTGGAGAGAAAGTAATGATTAGTGTGAATAATGCAACAAACGACTCTGTGCTAAAAATAATTGCGGGGCACAATATTTA
>DRSY01000075.1 GCA_011372335.1 Candidatus Woesearchaeota archaeon
CCTCAGAGTGAGGTCTTCCCGGGAAAAAGAGGTGAGTTTAAAGTTTAGCATGGATTTTTTGCTCTTTTTTTGGACTAAAAACCACCCTTCTTTTTTCTTCACTTTGGAATGGATAAACTCATATATAAATTTTTCGTTTGATAACCATTACGAAATAGTGACAAAAAACAAGTGATTTTTCCGAAAAACAAACCTCGCACTTTATTAACAAGTAATCCAGCAACCCAAAAAAATATGAAGAAAACACGCAAACCCCCTAACATAACACTAACAACAAGATTAATATTAATTAGTATAATCTGCGTAGCACTAACAACATGTAAAACAGAAGTAACACCCAGAGAAAACGGTACGATACAAGTATGCTTCACCTCTCAACACAACTGCACTCAAACCCTCATAAACCTAATCCGAAATACACACACAATCAAAGCCGCCCTCTACGACCTCAGCCAAGAAGAAATAATCAGCGTACTAGAAGAGAAACACGCAGACATACTCATAGATAAAAACAATTACCTCGGTATAGGTAAGAAGATAAGAAGCAAAGGCTTAATGCATAACAAGTTCTGGATACTAGACAACCACATAATAACAGGTTCTCTAAACCCAACACCCAACGGTTTTAACAAGAACGATAATAATATGATAATCATAAACTCCAAGTACTTAAAAAAGAATTACGAAGAAGAATTTGAAGAAATAAAAAACAACAAAGAAGACAGACCAACAAAATACAAGAAGATAATATTAAGCGGCAGCCAGATAAACAATTACTTCTGCCCGGATGATGGCTGCGAGGATGCTATTCTTACTACTCTAAGAAGAGTGAATCATAGTATTTACTTCATGACATTCAGCTTCACCTCAAACAGAATAGGAGACTACTTAATAAGCATGAAAAACGAACTTGATATTAGAGGGGTGTTTGAGGAGCGCCAAGTAAAGAGCCAAAAACAATACACAGAATACTATAAGATGATAGATAATAATATGAATGTAAGACTTGATGGTAATAAGAACAACATGCACCACAAAGTCTTCATAATAGACAACAACACAGTAATCACAGGCAGCTACAACCCAACAGCATCCGGCGATAAGAGGAATGACGAGAACATCCTAATCATACACGACCCGAGAATCGCAAAGGAATACTTGGAAGAATTTGAGAGGGTCTGGGGCTTAGCAAAGACCCAGCTCCTTACTAGCCAGCACAAACATGGCATGACTCCAGCAGAGCGGACTAACTGATTTCTGGATATTATTATCAAACAACTGCTCAGGAATATATTTATCCGCTCTTTCAAGCACAGCATTGTAGTACTCAAGAGCTTTTCCTTTATCACCTAGTCTTGCATAATAGATGCTGATCCAGAAGTTCAGCAAAGGCCAGCTACCCGCGCCTCTCCTAAAATCAACACCCTCCTTCCTAAAGCCATCATAGTCATCATAAGCACAGCGATAAACCAGCTTGTTCCTCACAAGATTATCCTCGATGTTCCTAATAGTTTTCACCATTCTCTCATCATCTGGTTTTATAATCTTAAAAGGCTCAACCAATCCCAGAACAGAAGCATCAGGTGTGTGGTCAGAGATCCTTCCGTACCGCCTCAAGAAATAGCCGTTCTCCGCACTATAAGAATCCATAATCCTCTTTTTCATTTCTACGCTGGTCTTCAACCATTTCTTATTAGGAATAATCGTGTCTGCTAATCTTAAACCATGAGCACACGCTGCTAATGAATAAGTATGAGTATCCTCTGCTTCCTCACATGTAAAGTGCTCTTCCCATAAATCCTGGGTTATATTTGTGAAGGTGCTGCCATTCCATACTTCGCAAATGCCATCAGCAAGAGTGGTTATCAATTCCTTGTACTTCATGGCTTTTTTCAAATCATTTTTATAATGCTCATGGATTGCCCAGAGCACAGACCCGTTATTATCAGGCTGGAAACCCAGCCACCTCTTAGGACCATTAACATAATAGTTCTGAAACAATAACTTGCTCTTCCTAAAGCCTTCTGCCCTGTTCCAAACCCAGTCAAAAAAAGGTTCTTGTATGTTACTAATCCCAATCATATCAGCTGCTACACAGATAAAAGCAGCATCCCTTGGCCACACATACCTGTAATCCTGGACACAGCGCGGGTAGTACTCCTTATCAGAATTAGCAGCAACAATAGCGCCGTTCTCCAAGCAACAATCAAGGAATACCTCCTTGCTTGAGTCCAATAACAATCTGGTTCTGGGATTCATCTTAGTCAAAAAAAAACCACCTTCAATCAGTAATACTTAACTCATACTCCTGTCTTCCAAGTCCGAGCCTCTCTGCTTCTCTTACTTGCAAGTAGGGATCGTGATGATGCACTTCTTTGAAAACATTCCTGCATTCCTGTTTGTTAACCAAGTCAATGCTCGCCTTATCAACAGCCACAACATCACCGCCCAGCAGAACACCCACATCCCTTGCTATTGGCTTGCCCGGGTCTTTGAAACAATCACAATTCTTGGTTATCATCCTAGCATCATTAACATAATACACAGGCTTATTGTAAAGGGCTTTTAGAACAGCACTAGCAGCTTCTGCCATCAAGGTATCAAAAGTCAGAGTGATGGTTATTACCTTGCTAGGACAGTTATAAACACAGTTAGTGCAACCCCAACAAGCACTGACATCAATAACCGCTTTTTCTCTTATCTTAATAGCGCCTGCAGGGCAAACAGTTTCACAAATACCACAACCAGTGCATCCCTGACTCACATCCGGAACTCCTAGGCTGTGCTGATCTGCTTTTGACCTCGGAGATACGCAGCCCATTGCAAGGTTCTTAATAGCACCACCAGCACCACTACAGCCATGACCCTTGAAGTGTGTAAGTACAAGAAGAGCATCTGCTTGGGCAAGGTCTCTTGAAACCTCCACATTCATATGCTTGGTCTTCACCACAACATAATCGTCTGAGATATGCACCGGACATCCCATATTAGTC
>DRSY01000140.1 GCA_011372335.1 Candidatus Woesearchaeota archaeon
AGTCTATCTGGTAGGGTGTGTTAATCCTCCATTCATGGTATAGTTTTGAAGTGTTATTGCTTGGTTCTTCGTAGAAGCTGCTGGTATCCGGGTTTCCTATGAGTATCAGGGCGAGTATGCTTAGTATTAAGAGGAAGATTAATATTATGTTAACAACCTTTATCATTTTAATATACTTAACTCTTATCCTCTTAATTCTAAGGCCTGGCTTAAACCTGAGGTATACTACTGTTATCAGGGTTATACCAGCAAGGCAGCTTAGTATGAGGCTTATAAGGCCACACCACCCTATCCTTGAGTAATTAAAGCTTCTTATATAATCAAGTGCTTTCACCACGAAGTTCTTGTCTCTTAGCACAACCCAGAATTGCCTGTCATAACTGATGTTAAGGTTCTCATCGACCACGCTTATTGTGAGTATTAGCTTGTTAAGGTATGTGCCTTGCTTATACGCACTATAATTCTTTGGGTAGATGTGGAGGACTTTTATTTCTCCTGGCTTAAAGTCTATTGTGTCTTGGTCTAGGTACACGAATCTTGATTCAAGCTCTCCTAACTCTAACTTATAAGTTCCTGCTTTTAAGCCTGTGTGCTGTAGTAGGACTGGTATGTTCGTGGTATCATAATTAATCCTGTACTTGTCTTGGAGTAGCTCAACGTTGTAGCATGTTCTTTTACTAAGACTCTCGAGATCCATTCTTATCTCATGAGTTTCATACGGGGGTCTTAGCTGCTTCACGATTATAAAAGATGTTTGCTCTGAATCTGTGCATGGAAAGTTCACGGTTACTGGAATATTAATGTTCTGACTTGGTCTCAGCCTTACAAAACGGTTCTCGTCATCAACACTAACCCATCCCGGACTGTCAGTGATGATCTCGTAGGCTTCCTCGTACAAGCCGTTGTTTCGTATGTTCAACGTATAAATTTTTTGTCCGCAACAAGCCTTATCAGTAATCATTACTTCTTGTTCATTAAGGCTTATGCTTGTGCTGAAACAATCATTAACAACTAATTTGAATGTTTTGTGTTTCTCTATATCACCATACTCTGTTCCTGTGCTTAGAATTAATTCGTACTCTCCTACGTCCTGTTGGGTCGGGCTGATGACCATGGTTATTGAGTCTGTTTCTCCTGGCTCAAGGTCAAGCGTGTTCTGGCTTAGCTTTACGAATTCAGGTCCTGTTAAGTATAAATAATACTTATTCGGGGTTTTTGCTAGGTTAGTAAATGTGATTACTGCTTTCTTTGTGATATCTTCACATGCACTGATCTCAAGTTCTTCTGTTCTTACAGCGTAGTCATAGTCTTTTTCAATAATAAAACTCTCAAGACCTCTCACTTGGTTGTTACCTTTCTTGCTTGTTATGATGAACGGATACTCTATTCTTCCATAGTAGTTTAAGGGGAACTTTACGTACATGTAAATAGTTGTTTTCTCGTCAGGTGCTAAGCTTACTTCTTCTTGGCTTAGCACACTAAACTCCTTGTGGTTTTCTGGTATTATTGTGAATGTGTCTGGGAAATCAGCAACGTTCTGGAGGTCTAATTGGATGGTGATTATGTCTCCGGGGAGGATTACGTCATTAAGCACTTTGCTCTCAAACTTGATATTCTGGCACTTCTTGGATACAACTCTTTTGAAGATTTCCTTACTTCTTCCATAATCCGTGCTTACCTTTGCAACATAATACGTGTCCATTGGCTCTTCGCACGGAACGTCTATGTACACGTACACCTTTTTCCCTTCTCCTGGTTCAAGGCTGAAGGTGTCATCACTTAAGGTGATGAGGTCTCTTATAGGGGAGTATACTTCTACTTTGAATAATGCTTTAAAATCACCAACATTATTTATTTCCAGAATGTCTGTTCTTGTGCTACACTGACAAGCCTTCACGCTATTAATAGGGTACGGGCTTTCAAGTGAGAACTCGTTTGTTACCTTATTAACTATCAGTGCTGCTTGTACAGGGCTTACTAATAGCACGAGCAGTGCGAGTAAAGCCGTGTAGTGTTTAATATTTGCTTTCATATTGGACTCCCCCGAACTTTGTTTTTATAAATTTTGAAATTTTTTATAAAGTACAGCTTATAATCGGATTAAATTGGATTAACCTAGTGTGGTTTTAGTATTTGGATTGGTATGATTAGTAGGATAAAAGTTAATAATACGTTTCTATTTCTTCATCAAACCCTGTTTGTAGTTCTCCTTCTTCTTGCTCTTCTTTTTTTCTCCTTATCTTTGAAAAGGAAAATATCAAGGCAAGAATTATGATTATCGCGATTATTATGATGAGTATTATTTTAAAGGCTTGGTTTAGGACTGTGCTTTTTTGTGTGGCTTGGAATGGTCCTATAGCTCTTGCCACGAGGTTAATGGTTGTTTCTGATAATCCGGTTCTTATTCTTACTGGGATGATTGTTCTGCTTGTTAATTCTTTTTCAATGGCTAGGTAGAAGTAAATTGTTTTTTGTTCTCCTGGTTTGAGTGTGATTTTGTCAGAGGGGTCTACTCTGTAGGTTCCTATGGCTTGTATGGCTTGGGTGTCTGGGATTATCTCGTAATCTTTTTCTCTTGTCCCTGTATTAGTTATTTTTATGTTGTAAACAACCCCTGGTTCGTTGACAACCACTTCTTGGTACGGGGTGTAGTCAATAGTGGTGTTCTTTATCTCTGTTGTTTCTGCTAGTGTTATGTTGCTGAGCAAGATGCTTATGCTTATTAAGAATACCCAGATTATTATGTGCTTATTCATTTTTTCCTCCTCTTCTTGGGAGAATAATGCTTTATATTTAAAGCTTTCGTTTGATAACCATTTCGGAGTGGTTAAAGATTAAAATGGTTGGGAGGATAAGAGATAAGAAGGTCGCCGACTTAAATACAAGATATATGTATATATTGTATATATTCTTAATAGTAT
>DRSY01000081.1 GCA_011372335.1 Candidatus Woesearchaeota archaeon
TGCTTAACCCCTATTTCTATAGGCATAATAATCCTTCTTAACTCTTTCTCATCACCTTCTTCCTTGTAATAATAATAAGCGTCTGCTAAGTCCTGCAAAGTACAAAGCGTTGATTCATCAAAAGGACCTGCTCTTGTTCTTCTTAACTCCACCATATGAGCGCCTGTTCCCAGCTTCTTACCAATATCATAGCAGAGCTTCCGCATATATGTTCCTGCCTGGCACCCAACCCTAAGAAGAACTTCGTTGCCAATTATGTCAAGAACGTCTATATAGTATACCGTCCTCTTCCTAGGCCTCCTCTTAACAGCACTCCTAACAGGAGGTACTTGTTCAATCTCACCAACAAAACCCTTAATTATTCCTCTGAGTTCTTTCTCATCATAATCCTTATGTATCCTCATAAGGCACACGTACTCTTTGCCTGCTGTGAGCAAGGAATTAACGATTCTGGTTCCTCGTCCAAGAGCAACAGGCAGCACTCCTGTAACTTTAGGGTCTAAGGTGCCACTATGACCTGCTTTTTTAATACCAAGGATTTTCTTAACATAAGAGCTTACTTGGTGGCTGCTAGGCCCTGCAGGCTTATCAATGTTAACAATCCCGTAGTTAATAAGTTCATTAGTGCTCCTCTCCTCTGGCTTGCAGCCATACCTAGGACTAGTACTTGCTTGTTTCTTAATAAGCACTTTCCTCTTCTTCATCCACGGGAACTGCTGGGTCATACTAAAAACAGTTATTTCTTGTTCGCTTAAAAAGATTATTATTCTTCGGTTAAGTCAAGTTGTGAGGTAGTTTTATATTATCTATTTCTTAGAATTATTTGTGAACGGCAGCTAACATGCGTTAGTAGCTAATGCTGCCGTTCGGAGGTAAAAAAATATGTTACAAACAGATTTGTATAGCTTTAGCTATAAAAAAGGTTCGCTTGTGCTCGGAATCACTAATCCTAAGATGCTCTTAAAAAAAAAGCAGAGACTTTGCTAAGCTTTGGAAACTGAGCAATAAAGACTTATTAATTCAGATAGATGAGTTTAAGAGGAACAAAACACACCACACATTCATATTTCTTAATCTTGACATTGAGGAACTCCTAATTGATAAGCATGTAATAACCATTCCCAACCAGAAGGATAATGCTTGCTTTAAAAAAGAATAAGTTTCAGGACATAACCATAATTGATAAAGGTCCTGACCGCTATTTCTTTGCAAGAAAATAAGAAGAGTCCCCGCGCCCGGATTTGAATTCCCCAAGTCTAGGAATATTTCTTGGTGAGTGCTACCAAGCATTCCTGATGCGAGTGTAGCACAGTTCTGTTAAGTCTTCCTAAGACTTACCAGGAACCTCACGGGTACGGCTAATCATGTTTCATTTATGACCGGATCGGTCTTTTTCTACATGATTTCTACAGCCGTGCGCTCTGCCAGTTGAGCTACGCGGGGAGTACTCTGTTATGAAGAAATATTTACTTTATAAAAGTTTTGGCGTTACGTCTAAAACCGGTTTTTTTGTTCTGGGTTCTGCACGGATTGTGTTGTTCAGAATATGTAGGAAATGTGTTGTTGGTGGCTGGAGTTATTCCAGCTTCTTCTTTTAGTCTTTGTGCACTAGGTTGACGCTGTTGGAATGGGTTATTCTTTCTTTTCCTTTCCCAGTGTCAAACCTGGCTTTGGCGCTTGGGAGTCTGATACCGCCGACTAGTCTGAGCTTGGATTTTACCCGATATGTTATTATCCTCTCTTCGTAAGGTTCTAGTACGTCAACCTCCCATCTCACCACTGTTCCTCTTCTGCTCTTCCCTATACTCACAGGTTCCATTGAGCCGAGGCGTGTTTTCTTCTCGATCTCGGCTATGCTCGGGATTGTGTCTATTATTCTCAGGTTGCTTAATGGTTTCCTTGACCTGTTCTTTATGTAAATACTTACTTTTATCTCACTCACCCCTTCTTTTGTTCTTCCAAGGGGCTCTGCGTTTTTTACGATTATGACTGGGCTTCTGAGCAAGTAGTAGAGCACAACACCTATTAGTATGAGGAGGAGGATAAGTACGAGAAGTCTGTAATTGGTTACTACGCTGATTTCTAGCTGGGTTTGGGGGGGTAGTGTTCTTCTAATCACGTAGTAAGTCTTGCCGTCCGCGTCTTTCTCTTTTATAGCAGGGGGTGTGAACTTTGTGAATAATCTCTTAAAAAAGTTTATTCTGAATTTCTTCTCTGCAACTCCTTCTTCGTTACCATTATTATATATGGTGAAGCTCTTCTCGGTTCTGAATAAGAAGCTCTTCTTAATCGAGGTTTCTTGGAGGTCTGAGTAGCCTTGGACTTCGTACTGCGCAGAGGATTCTCCTATCTTCTTATCTTCAAAGAATAATGTGACTGTAAGGGTTTTTGTGCCTGGCTCTGTGATAGGGTTGACTTCGAAGAGTATCTCGTTTGTCTTATCTTCTAAGGGGAGGAGGTGGGTGGTGTATTCTTTGTAAAAGATTTCTCCGTTAATCACAACTTTTAAGCCGTCGAGGTCTCTGAGGTTTCTGTTTCTTAGGTTGATTCTCACAGAGACTTTTTCTCTTGGATCAATGACTTTGTCCATATAAATAGTAGGTGTTACTGTAGGCACGTACTTGCCGGGGTATAGGAGAGGAGAGATAACGTACACAGCAAATTTTTCTTTTTCTTCAAAGTAGAACCCTGTTTTCTCGGATTTTACTTTTATTGGGATGAAGTAGGTTCTGCCTTCTGTGACTAGAGGTCTGGGTCTGAGTTCAACTATGAACTCTGCTTCTGAGTTAGCAGGAACAAAGCCAGACGCTGGTTCTGTATTCACAACCCAGTTAACATCTCTTGTGCTTATAGTGAAATAATCATCGTAGTCTGCTGTGTTCTTGATTAGTAA
>DRSY01000073.1 GCA_011372335.1 Candidatus Woesearchaeota archaeon
AGTTAATGGGAAGACTTATCATAAGCTTATCATTCCTAAATCCGGTCGGGGTTTTGTGTTCTCTAAGGATGGTGTTCTTATTAATATTTATTCGATTAAGGAGTTGAAAAAACGTGATCCAAGAACTGTGTTGTATAACTTACAGGTTAAGGGTGATGAAAGTTATTGTACTTCAATGGCTGCTTTGCATAACTGCCAGATTCATAGGCAGGGAGATGAAATAAGAATCTTTACTAGGCGTCTTGATGATGTTACTAAGCAGTTTCCAGAAGTGGTTGGGTATGTGAAGAAGTATGTGCGTGCTGATGATTTCATTCTTGATTCTGAGGCTGTTGGTTTTGACCATAAGACAGGGAAGTATTTGCCTTTTCAAGCTATTTCGCAGAGGATTAAGAGGAAGTATAATATTGAGCAGATGGCAAGGGAGTTGCCTGTTGAAGTGAATGTTTTTGATATCATGTATTATAAGGGGAGGAGTTTGTTAAAAGAGCCTTTTAAGAAGAGGAGGGCTGTTCTTGAAAGGATTATTACTCCTTGTAAGAAGAAGCTGGTTCTTGCAAAACAACTGGTTACTGGTGATTTAGCAGAGGCTGAGAGGTTCTATAAGGAAGCTTTAGAAGTAGGTGAGGAGGGGGTGATGGCTAAGAACCTTGAGGGTGTTTATAAGCCTGGTAGTAGGGTTGGTTACGGGGTTAAGGTTAAGCCTGTGATGGAGTCTTTGGACTTGGTTATTGTAGGTGCTGAGTGGGGTACTGGGAAGAGGAGTGGTTGGCTTACTTCTTTTGTGCTGGCGTGCAGGGCTGGTAATGAGTTCGTTGAGATTGGTAAGGTAGGCACTGGTATTAAGGAGTTGGAGAGGGAGGGTGTGAGTTTTAAGGAGCTTACTAAGAGGTTGAAGCCTTTGATTGTTAAGGAGGAGGGAAAGGTTGTTAGGGTGAAGCCAGAGGTGATTATTGAGGTTAATTATGAGGAGATTCAGAAGAGCCCTACTTATGCTAGTGGTTATGCTCTTCGCTTTCCGCGTTTTGTTAGGCTTAGGGATGATAAGGCTTTGAGTGATGTTTCTTCTCTTTCTTTGATTGAGGATTTGTATAAAGCTCAGAAGTAAGCGTGGCGGATGATTATTCTAATCGTCTTTTGGTTGTCTTCCACTACAATTATTGATTCTTATATGGAACATTGTTTCATTTTTGGAAAAATTTATATATTTGTTGTGATCATAAAATCTATGTTATGTCTCCAAAAAACATTGTAGAGGAGTTTTTTGACAGAAAAGTCCTTGCTGTTCTTAAACTCTTCTTATCCAGTGAGGGAAAAGAACAGTTCTATCTAAGGGAGATTTCTCGAAGAGCAAGAGTTCCTGTAGCTACGACTTTTAGGATTCTCCAGAAACTAAAAGAACTAGGTGTTATAGAGGAGACTATAATAAAGAAAACTAAGCTTTATTCTTTAAGTAATAACAGGAATACAAGGCTTCTTGCTGAGTTACTTGAGGAGAAAAAGACTGTTATCCAGGAATTTGTTGAGGCGGTTTCTAGGCTTCCAGGAGTGGAGATGCTGATCAGGCATGGCACAGAGTCAAAGGATAAGACGAACATTCTTGTTATCGGCACAAATGTTGATGAGAAGGCTGTTAAGAGTAAGGTTGGGGAGATAAAAGACAAGTATAATTTTAATATTATTGAGCTTATTCTTGAACCTCCACAGTTCAGCCAGATGTCTAGTATGGGTCTTTTTCCTGGTAAGAAGGTTATCTTATGGGAGCGTTCCTTGACTAATGCTTAATCCGGATACTTTAAATACTTTTAATGAGAATATCTTTGAGGATTATATAAGAATTTTATTTCTCTCATTGTGTGTTTTCGTAAGAAACAAGAAGATAAAGATGAGTGTGTGAGGAATATATATTTTACAGAACAACAATATTTATATATAACTTATAGCCTAAAGAATTTAAGTGAAGAAGGGTGTGTTTTGGTTTTAACAATAACTTTTAGGCACGCTTCTCTGGCGAAACGACGAGAAAAATCAGTTTTGGCGAACTGATTCCACGCAAGATAATGTATGGCTTCTAGTAGTGGAGAAAGCACTCCGCATATATAAATATTTTGACACTGCAAAACATATTTTGAAAAACATATCTCGCAGTGGTATATAGATATTGTTAGATGTGTATTAATGGTCAAAAAAGACCTGTTAAAAAAAAACAAAAAACAACTAACAAAAAAACAAAGGGGGTAAAGGGAAAATGGAGTTTGTCGTGAACAATGCCATGAAACAAAAACCAGTAGCCAACGCATACGAGGAAATAGAAGTAAAACAAGCCAATATAAAAGTAATAGGCTGCGGCGGAGCCGGTAACAACATGGTGAACTGGCTTTACAAAAAAGGAATCAAAGGAGCTGAAATAATAGCATGCAACACAGACCAACAACACCTCAACATGATAGAATCAGACAGGAAATTCCTGCTCGGAAAAGACGTAACCAGAGGACTAGGATGCGGAGGCTTCCCGGAAAGAGGTGCAGAAGCAGCCCAAGAAAGCCTGAACACCATAAAAGATGCATTAAAAGAAGCAGACATGGTATTCGTATGCGCAGGAATGGGAGGAGGAACAGGAACAGGAGCCTCACCTATAATAGCCCAAGTAGCAAAAGACGTGGGAGCCATAGTAATAGGCACAGTAACCATGCCATTCAAAATAGAGAGAGCAAGAGTGGATAAAGC
>DRSY01000033.1 GCA_011372335.1 Candidatus Woesearchaeota archaeon
AAGGAACATACAAGGTAAGCCTCACAACATCAGAACCCCTAAGTAAAACACCCAGTCTCAAACTAAGATACAGTAACAAAATAATCAATATCCCGCTTGAAGGCAGCTCAGACAACTGGCAAGGATACCTCATAATACCCAACCAAGCAGGAGAACACATAGGAGAATTCATATATACTGGTACAGATACAAAAGGCAGTGTAGGCACAGAGATAACCAGTGGCAAACTAATCCTGATAGACACGATACCACCACCAGAACCAAAATCACTAAGACTCCTAAATGAGAATAACAAAATAAAGCTCTCCTGGGAGTACGAGGGTGAAGAACCACACCACTTCAACATTTACAGGTCAATAACTGGAAAAACAGACAAATCAGATTTAAAAACCACAACTCCTGAAACCACTTACTCAGACGCTGATGTAATTAACAAGATAGGATACTTCTACAGAATAAGCGCGGTAGACAAAGCAGGCAATGAAGGACCTCTTTCTGAAGAAGAATTCATAATGACAGAATACCAGAACACCACTTCACAATTCAAACAAGACCCTGAACTACTCGCAATCATAAACAACAACATAAACCGGCTTGAAAAAATTGTTCAGAACCTTGAAATAAAAATCACAGAACTAGAAGAAACAACAGACCAAGACTTATTACAACTAATAAATGAGAAAGATCTCGTAACCCAGCAGAAAAATATCAAAGACAAGATACAAACCCTTATTGGAGAACTAAAAACCTACCGTGAAACCAGGCTAACAAAAGAAGAGCTGAACACCAAAATAGAGATTATAAACACAAAAATAAAGGAGTACCAAAAAGACATACTAAAACAAGTAATAATAAAGAACAAAGTCCAAGCAGAGCAGCTCGTTGACGAGAACCTCTTACAAAAAGCAATCCAAGAATATCTTAAGAATAAAGCCTTAACTCAAGAACAAAGAACAACGTACTATTCAATGATAAGAAACTTACAAGAAGAAGTAAGAATACTACAAGAAATAATAAGCTATGAGATAGAATACGAATACAAAGAAAGCCAGAGAATAACCCTAATAAAAGAAACCCTTCTCTCCCCAAAAGAGCTGAAAGGAGTACTCGTACAAGAAGTCATTCCCCGAGATGTTATTAAAGTCTCTGAGATAATCTTCCGAACTCCACCTCATGAGCTGAACAGCATTGGCGTTCTATGGTTAATAAGAGACCTGGACGGTGCTGAAGTAAAATACACTGTGCCTGGTGAAAAAGATCTGAACCAACTTCAGAGGATTAGAACAATCTTACTTTATGATATTGATGAATTCATAAGTCAGCTATCAGCCGAAACGAACACTTCAACCACTATTACAGGAAAAGCTATTGCTGAGAAAAAAGGAGAATTTTCTATAACAAAATCCATACTAATACCTCTTGGTCTGCTCTTAATAATAGTCCTTCTTATCTACTACTCTGTTTTCTTAAAAACAGAGACTTCATATGAAAAAGAGATTATGAGTAAGGTGGATCAACAAGAAAGAGAAGCCTTAATGAAAATAAAGATTCCTATAAAAGACACAAATAGTGGTGTGGTCTCTGAGCAGCAAAGCAGGGTTTCTGGTTCAGAACCAGGTTTAGATGCCCTTTTTACTCTTATTCAAAAAGCTTATGAGGCGTTAGAACACAAAGATATCAGGACCGCTCATCAGAATTATTCTCTTGCCCTGTCATATTACTCGCGTATGAATCTAAGTGTTAAGAACAGGTTTAAAGCTAATTTTGAGCTGAACAGCCTTAGAGAAGAACTGATTAAGGCAACGAAACCGAAAGATTTATATACCTGATATGCTACAGATATACACATAACTATACTAATATGCTTGCAACTAACAGGTTTTTGTAAAGCGGAGACTCCCTAACATGCGAATTACAAAGAAAAACAAGATAACACTACTCATACTCTTAGTCATATTTATAATCTACCTCTACAACATCCTCCCAAGCGTTATAAGCTGGGGACCAAGCAGTAACTACGAGAATGTAAGTGTGCGTACCACAGTAAACGTCACACAAGCATACCCAGAGATTATTAACATTACCTGTAACAACGGCGCATCTGTTACTCTAAACGCAGGCACCACTTATACCCTAATATGCCTAGTCCAAATCAGAGACTACAACGGAGGGAACACCATCAACTCCACTAACGGGACGTTCTATTATTATTTGAATGAGTCAAGCGACCCTGATGATAATAACGTGCACTACACTAATACTAGTTGCACAGAGAATAGTACTAACGGGTATTATACTAACTGGACATGCGCTTTTAGTGTATGGTACTATGCTAATAACGGCACCTGGGAAGCAAACATCACTGTAAAAGACGATTATAATCTGACTGCAAAGGATTATACCACGGTTACTATAGACCCCTTATATGCTCTGAACGTAACACCCGTCATTGACTTTGGGAACAGGGCAGTCGGAGATACTACACCCCCCATACCAGCAAATATTACGAACTTCGGTAACATGGATATCAATGTGAGTGTTTATGGTTTTGGCGGGAATAATGAAGTTACAGGAGCAGGCCTTGCTATGATATGCGAAGTCAGAAACATTACTCTACCTAACGAGAGATATGATCTCAGCTCAGCCACCCCGTATGATTCAATGACCCCGATAACCGGTGCAGCTACTCATATTACCGGACTAACAATACCCCAACAAAC
>DRSY01000148.1 GCA_011372335.1 Candidatus Woesearchaeota archaeon
AAAGGGTTCAGAACAGAATCCGAGGCACCAAACAATGATTAACGAGAAAGTTCTTAGCGTAGCTAAGGTAGTGAGAAAAAGATTTAGAAAGATTTATATATGGCTCTGAAGAGAATAAAATAAAAGTATAAAAGCCGAAGTGCATAGAAAAGCTTTTTTAAGATTAATTTTTAGGCTCCGGCTAAGAGCAAGTAATAAGTTAAAAGTTAATAAAAGGGTGGGTGGTTTTGTATAAGTCTGAGAATCTTAAGCTACTGAATTTTTTACTCATCCTATTCTTATTTATCCTCCCCATAACTCTCTTATTAAGCTCTGAGCTAGTCAGAGCTACAGTAATAGGAGCGAATAAAGGGGTTATTAATTTCAGAAATGTTCTTAAGAACGGCTATGCTCAAGAACTAGTAACCCTTACCACTGACACTGATTTCAACCTTAGTGTTACTTATAAAGTTGAGGGTGAGCTTGCTGATTGGGTACGGGTTGAGCCTCCTCAACAACCATTCTTTATTAGCAAGGACAAACCAAATGTTGTAGCTATTATTGTTGAGCCTCCAGGAGATGCAAAAAACCAGCACTACACAGGTTCTATAAGGTTCCTAACTGGTGCTCTTGCAGGTCCAGAAGGACAGTTCGGCACTGCTGTAAGAGCTGCTATTAATATCCGGTTAGGCGTGGATATTACTGGTCAGGAAATTGTTAGCTGCAGAGCAGGGGGTTTCCAGATCGAGGATGTAGAGGAAGGTTACCCTTTAGAGTTCTATGCTCTTGTTACTAATAATGGTAATGTTCGTATCAAACCAGAGTTCATCTTAGAATTCTGGAATCAGGACCAGTCTGAGCTTGTTGAAACGTTTCGTTTTACTATTAATGAGAGCATCCTCCCCACCGTGCAGAAAAGAGTATTTTATTCCCTAGAGCACGACCTTGATATTGGTCAGTACTGGGTAAGGATTAGGACTCCTTTGTGCGGTGATGCTGGTAGTGGCTTCATCACAGTAAGTGTGATTGAACGCGGAGGGGTGAGTGACAAGGGAGAACTAATAAGGATTGAGAACGAGCCATGGGTGAGAGTAGGGGACATTGTTCCTATCGATGCTGTTTTTAAGAATCTTGGTACTAGGGTGGTAAGTGCTAAGTTTAAAGGTACGATTAGTTCTGGTGATGAAATTTTTAAGATTATTGATACCGACCCGTTGGATGTGATGCCTGGTGAAATTGTGAAGTTAAGAACTTATTTTAACCCTGTTCAAGAAGGCCAGTATATGATTAAAGGCAGGGTTCTGTATAATAAGAAGCTGACCTTTGAGAAGAGTTCTGTGCTTAATGTTAATCCGTCTGGAAAGCCAACTCCTGCTAAAAAAATTGAATGGGGGGGTGTGTTGATCATCCTACTGGTTATCATAGTAATCCTTATCATCCTTATATTAAGAAGAAAGAAGCGCTTCACTAAACATATTAAGAGAGTAAAAATCTGAGTTCAGTTAAACTAAGCTGGTAGCTCAGTTTTTGGGTTGAAACCAAACAAATTTTTAGGAGTGGTGTAGATGCGTACAAGGTTTTTCATAGTCAGTGTTTTTATAATCTTAATCTTTATTCTTACTACGCGTGTTATTATAAGCGAATCCTCCTCTATAACCGATTATTCTCCTCCCCTCCTGGTTGATAAAGATGTTTATGAAGTTGAAGAAACCATTGTGATAAACATTAATCTTGACCCCGGCAAGTATGCTTTTTATGAACTCTTAATCTCCGCGTCTAATAATAGTTATACTTACAAAGGTGACTTTAACCCCATCATGTTCTTCTATCCCACAGAAGAAGGCATCTACACCATCGCCCTGGTTGAGAAATCAACCAGGGCTATTTATTATTCTTTATCGTTCAAGGTTATTCCTAAAGAAGGGAGGGAAATAAGAAGAGAAGATGCCTTTAAGCCTAGTGGATCAGAAGAACCCCCTAAGAAAATCAGCGAAGAAGTTCCTGTGAGCAAGGAAAATGAAGAAATGGTGGTGGGCTGGGTTAACACAGATAAGAAAGAATATTTTTTAGGAGAAAATGTGCGTGTCTTTGTTGAGGTAAATGATGAAAGCCGTGTTCAGCTCTACCATGTGTTTAACGGAGTTTCTGAAAAGTATATGGGTGATTTAAATTATATTAATTTCAGGCCAAGAGGGATCGGCACTCATAGGCTAATGCTTTTGGATGATGATAATAATATGGTTTCCACATATGATTTTAAGGTTAAGCCTGTTTTTATAGGGAAAAACTTGAAGATTAGTGTTATTAACAGTAAGGGTTTTGAAGAAGACGTGGAGTTAAGAGTGTTAGAGGAAAAGGAAGGCTCTGCTTCTATAGAGATAATCCCCGCTAAGAAAAGATGGGTTCTTAAAAAGATGATTCTAAGAAACATAAGGCTAGACGATATTAATAATAGTGCTTGGAAGTTAAGCATAGGTGTGGATGAAGTACCTGGGAGCAGGATTAGTATCCTAAAGAAAAGAGTTGTTAAAGCGTTTTCTATTGATTCGTCAATGCTGAATTTCAGTAAGGGGGTGGTGTCAGGAATAGCAGTAGGTAATGAGCTCTGGAAGTGTAAAGCATGGGATTTTAATAACCAGATTTGTCTGGGTAGGTGGGTGAAGATAATTGATTTAGTGCCTGGTCAGGAGTATAATATCTCCATTATGCCCGGAGACCCTGGATATGCAG
>DRSY01000130.1 GCA_011372335.1 Candidatus Woesearchaeota archaeon
GAGTATATAACATAATAAACGTATGAATAAAGGTATGTGGTTGCTCTACCAGGAATAAGCGTCTTGTGAAGGAGTATAAGGGCAGAAACTACTTCCCACATTTTTTTTCAACAATACTTTCCCTGGTTAGATAACATTTATAAAGGAGGAAAACAAGTAAATCAAGTATAAAAAACCTTGTGAGGAATAAAACATAGAGAATGATACGTGATGAGTGGGCAAGATTATTGATAAAGCATGGTTTTATTAAAGGAAAAGCCAGGTCTAAGTATAAGAAGAATGAGAACGGCTTCTATGAAGCTGTTAGAGGAGAACCAGACCCCTCAGATGCTGACATGGAGGAAGCAGAAGAAGTTAACATACAAGCGTTTACAGAGAAAGGTTTCACCAAGTATCTGCCAACAGGTTACCCAGATCCTTATAAGAGGTACCGCCTCATAGTAGAGGCTTCGAAGCTCAGCATAGAAGAGACTTATTTCTGGCTTTTGAACTATATGCGTGAAAGCGCCTCTTTTCCATACATTGATAAGATCACAGACATCTTCAGTGCTAGTGAACAGAGTGCTTTCTGGGGTGCAGCTCAGTCAAGACTAGCCATCCAGCAAGATAGGGCAAGCCAGTACTTTAAAGGCATGTCTGAGATGATAAAACAGTTGTTCCAGCTTGTAAGAGAGCTCAGAATTCTTGATGAGAAGCTTGAGCCTAGAAGGAACTGGGGTAAGGTCAAAGCAGCTGATGTGGCATTAAAAGGAGAATACACAGACCTGGTTGAGAACAGAGGTGGTCAGATACAGCCCGGAAGCATTTACCATCTCGCCCAGCAAGTAGGATTCACTATTCTCCCAGACCTCTTCTTTAATACTCATGTTTATAGCTTATCCGAGATTGATAAGAAAGTTGATGCTTTGAGGTTTAATAAAAACGTAAAGAATGTTCTTAGAAGGAAGCTCTATGCTTTTGTTAATTGGAAGCTTAGAACAGACAAAGAGCTTGAAAAGAGAAGAATCTTCACCTTGAAGTACTTGCGTCAGCACTGGAATGTTATTAAGACGTACATGAGCTGGGTTAAGCCTTACCTGAGAAACATTGCAAGGATGCAGATGAGTAAGGAGCATATTGAAAGCCCTGATATTATAAGTGCTTTTGAGACTAGTATGTTAGAAGTAGAGTTGCTTGCTTACAAAGAAACCAAAGGGTCGTATTATCCTTGTATAATAGCTAGTTTTAAGTATAGGACTAGGCCGGAGTTAAGCTTTCAGCAAGACCAATACGCTCATCGAGGACCAATCCATGTGGGCAGAGTGGAAGTATCTTTGAGAAGCTATGGCTGGACTAAGGAGCAGATACAGGCTTATAAGAATTTCAAAAAAGACGAGGATATGCTCTTATTAGGAATGGTTGATGATAGTGTAAAAGCAGCAATGGATGCTCTTGGTGAGGAGCTTGAGAAGTACTTATGGGAAGCTGGTGAAAAAGAGTTTGAGGAGAAGATGAAAGCAAAAGAAGCAGCTGCTGAGAAGAAGAGAAAAGAAATTGAGAGGAGAATGGGCTTAGGAGTTGGCATGCTAGAACCATTCATCTCTGTTTTCAAAGGTGCTGGAGAGATGTTCTCCTTGTTTGTTCCTGCTCCGAGTAGCAAAGGAAAAAAGAAGAAGCCTAAGGGAAGTGCAAAAGAAGCTGCTAAGACAGCAGCTTCTCAGATGTACCAGATGTATAAGAATTATAAGAAGGCTCATGGAATGCTTAGTTGGTGAGAATAACCCAAGGAAAAGATTAGAAGAAGCCACAATATTGAAATCCTTTAGTTAAGAATAAAAAAAATTAAGGATAAAAACAAAGGTAGTAACATATTTGGAAGAAAGCGAGTAAAAGAAAAAAAGGGTTGTGGATAAGAAATAAAAGTTTAAAATAATAAAACTCATAATGCTAGTAAATGATGATAGTATAAGCCCTGAGGAGAAAATTAAGCAACTCGTAGAGTTAGAAGAGGGGAAACGCAGGGAGTTAGAGGAAAAGAGAAAGGAGATTGAGAAGAAGAGGAAGGAGTTAGAAGACCTGGAGAAAAGAGGAGCTCAGGAGATTGAAGAAGTAAGAAAAGAGATTGAGAAGAGAATAGAGGAGTTGCGTTTAGAAGAAAAGAAGCGTTTTGAAGAATTGGAGGAGCTCAGGAGGAGGAGAGAAGAGGAGAGAACCCTTGAGGAGACAATAGAGGAAGAGGAAAGAGGAGCAAACATAGAAGCTCCTGAGCAGCGGGCTTATGGAGACGTGATTGAAGAAATACTGCGTGGCACCCCAACATTTTATGATATCACAAATTATAATGTGATGAACAGGCTTGAGCATATTGCTCGAGCTGCAGGAGAAAGACCTGTTAGTGATGAGGAGAGGAAGTTCATTGAACTTGTACAATACCACGCTGAGAGAATGCGAAGCAACAAGTTTTACATGGAGAAAGACACATCTGATTATATTAGGCGTGAACTTGAGAAAATAGATTTGATTAATAGAGAGATTAGAAGAAGAGAAGAAAAACGAGGTGATTATCAGCCATGATATTCGGGGATTATTACGGTGGCTACTATCATGCCCTTGACAGGGCTTATGAGCCTATTGAACCAGCAGATATCCCTCCGGAGCCGGGTATGCCTTTAGAGAGTACAAGTCTTGGAC
>DRSY01000092.1 GCA_011372335.1 Candidatus Woesearchaeota archaeon
AAGAAAAGGTTTTTAGTTCTTATCATATTCCTTGTCAACAATCTCTTTTATTCTTCTGGCCTTTTTCTCTCCTATTAATTTCACTTCTCTTAATTCCTTCTCATCAGCATTAATGATGTTCCTTATGGTTTTAAACTTCTTAAGAAGGGGTTTTGCTAGGGCGGGTCCAACACCAGGTAGTGCTCCAACAATGTATTCTTGTAATTCCTTATCAGTTAAAGGTTTGGCTGTGTGCAAGATAAAATCTTTCTTTGAAGGATCTGCTTCTCTCTTAGCAATTATCAGGAATAATGCTGCGGTTTCTTTATAGTTTTTTGTGTGTACTAAAGGCATTCCATAGTTAACGAGAATGGTAGCCAGAACTCCGCGGAGAGCGTTTGGATGAATTTTTCTTTGGGAATAGATATCTTCTTCTCCTTCAATAACAACAAGGGGTCTCTCGTATTTTTTCAAGTTGCTCAACTGGGAAAGCAATCGACCATCAATTATTGAATCAACAAAATCCCTTGCTGTCTTATGCTCCACCGCAACCCTCTCACTGAGCAAGTAATCCGCAACATCCAATTTGCTTAGTTCAACCCGCACCCCTAACTCTGACAATGCTTTTATTATTCCTGAGCCTTTCTCCCTATAATCTGCAAATATTGTTAATTCAGCAGGGTTCCCCCCTGATTTTTTTTCTTCAACCAGTTTTGTCTGCTCCTCACTCCCTTTGCTCTCGCTATTTTTAAGAGCGGTGTGATGAGTATAAAGATAGCCGTGATACTTGCGAAGCTCTGATTCAAGGCTGTTTTTTAAGCCCTGAATAATTCGGTGCATTCTCTTCTCTTTATGAATAGACGCCCATAAATTAGCCTCGTCTCTTGTTTTCTCTGTTATAAGGATAATAACTCTGCCCTTCTCCTGTCTTCCAGTTCTACCTCTTCTCTGCACGGTTCTAATAGCAGAAGGAACCGGCTCGTAAAAAATAACAAGGTCTACGAGAGGGATGTCAAGACCTTCCTCTGCAACACTTGTTGCTATAAGGCAGTTAAACTCGCCACGCCGGAATTCTTCAAGGACTTGTTTTTGTCTCTTTTGGCTAAGACCAGTATCCTTCTTTTTTGCTTGCCCAACAAATATCTTGGATTTTACACCAAGAGCGTCCATCACCTCTTTTATTTTGCTACTCGAATCACGGTACTGGTTAAAAATAATTATCTTAACATCTTTTTTTTTATTTAATTCGTCAAGAATTATTCTTCTAAGCTTTTCTATCTTTGGATGTTCTTTACCAGCAGCAACCAAGTTCTTTGTTTTTATATAAGCAGACCTAAAATTCAGGTCTTTCACAAGGTTCTGAACTGCTTTTACTCGGGTCCTGCTTGCTTCTTCCTCGAGCTTAGAAAAATATTCTAATAAAGGTTTTAATCCTTGGGTTTCGATTAATTCGATGGCGTGTTGGAGTTTCAAAGCTTCTGCGAGCAGACTAACACTTCTCATAATACCATAATCTTTTTCCTTGCTTGTCATCCTAGCATACATTGCTCTTTGTAATTCTAAAAGAGATGTCTTGCTATAGTTAGAAATCTTACCGTATAAGTAACCTAACTTCTTAATTGTTTCAAGTTTAGTTTCAAAGGCATTCCTAAGATAATTTCTTACGTCCTCAAACTCTCTTGGCAGCCTTGTCTTAACCCATTTAATATCAATCTCTTTTACATAAGGCTGAACGTCAGGAGCATCATAAGATCGGATCTCAATCTCTTCTACAAATAAGTTCTTACAAACTTCTTTTATTTTATCATAATCAGAACCCGGCGAAGCAGTTAATCCGAGGATTCTGGGGTGGTCGGCTTTTTTATAGTATTGTTTTGCTATGAAGACATAAGCATAATCACCCACTGCTCGGTGAGCCTCGTCAAAAACTAATAAACTCACATCTTTTAAAGAAATCCTGTTGCTAATAATATCATTCTCTAATCCTTGAGGTGTACTAATCACTATTCGGCTCTTTCTCCATAAGTCTGCTCTTTTAGCAGGGCGGACCATGCCTGTGAATAATTGCACCTCATCATCATCAACACACAAGTATTTCCTCATAGAATCAACATGCTGATCGCATAAAGGCCTTGTTGGAGCCAACACCAGAACCTTACTATTCGGATAATTTGTAAGCCTGTTCGCTGCTAGCATAACCGCGATATTTGTTTTACCAAGACCGGTAGGTAGAACTACAAGGGTGTTCTTCTTAACAGCTGTGTCAAGAATAGTTTGTTGGTAAAGCCTGGGTTCAAAGCCGCGAATCATTCTTCAGAATAGGAGTCTTTCAGAGTTTATAAATGCTTATGAAAAATAAGACAAGGGGATTATTTGAGAAGTCAACTACAAAATAGACCGCCATGAGTGTGAATAAAGAGTGGAGAAGGAAGTTAAAAGAAAATAAAAAAAATAATAGGGGAAGAAGATTTATCGTCCTCTAGCCATCTTGGCTCTTGAAATATTACCCTTCTTATCCACAAAGTAGAGCCAACCTTTCTCCTTCTTAATACCAACCTTGGCTACTAGTTGCGGTTTTCCTCTGGGCTTTTTTCGTCCTCTAGCCATCTTGGCTCTTGAAATATTACCCTTCTTATCCACAAAGTAGAGCCAACCTTTCTCCTTCTTAATACCAACCTTGGCTAC
>DRSY01000164.1 GCA_011372335.1 Candidatus Woesearchaeota archaeon
AAATATTACCAGTCCTTGATGACTTCGAACTCGCCTTGAAGAACTGCAAGGCAAAAGACGATTTCTACAAAGGAATCCAAATCATTTACTCCCACCTAATCGACGCCCTGCAATCCCAAGGCTTAAAACCAATAGAAGCACAAGGCAAAAAATTTGACCCTTACTACCACGAAGCCCTCCTAGCAGAGGAAAGTGACAAAGAAGAAAACACGGTGCTTGAAGAGATGCAGAAAGGCTACATGCTCCATGACAAAGTAATAAGGCATAGTAAGGTGAAAGTCGCAAAGCCAAGAAGAGAAACTGAAAGCAAAGAACAACAAAAAGCAGAAAAGGAAGGAGGAAATAACAAAACCCTCATCAATTGATGATACTCAAACCCTTAATCACTACACCAGTTAACAGGAGAGAATAAAAATAATAAAAATAATAAAAAAATTTATTTGCGACCAAGGAGATGGTCGGGAGGAGGTTAAAAATGACAAAAGAAAAAGTTATTGGAATTGATTTAGGAACCACTTTCAGCGCAGTAGCAGTCCTAGAAGCAGGCAAACCAGTCATCATACCAAACGCTGAAGGAGAAAGAACCACTCCTAGTGTTGTATCAATGACAGAAGACGGCGAGAGACTAGTAGGAAGGATTGCAAGGAACCAAGCAATAACCAACCCAGAGCACACAGTGTACAGCATTAAAAGGCATATGGGAGAGGATTACAAAGTAAAAATATGGGGTAAAGAGTACACTCCTCAAGAGATAAGCGCGATGATACTACAGAAGCTCAAAAAAGACGCTGAAGCCTACCTAGGGCAGGAAGTTAAAAAAGCAGTTATCACAGTCCCAGCATACTTCGAGGACGCTCAGAGACAAGCAACCAAAGACGCAGGCCGCATAGCAGGACTAGAAGTCCTAAGAATTATTAATGAGCCAACAGCAGCAGCCCTTGCCTATGGCTTAGACAAAGGACACGATCATACAATCCTGGTATTCGACTTCGGAGGAGGAACCTTTGATGTATCAATCCTGGAACTAGGAGAAGGAGTATTCGAAGTAAAAGCTACTAACGGGGATAATCATCTCGGAGGAGACGATATAGACAACATACTAGTAAAATGGATGGCTGATGAGTTCAAAAAACAACACGGCATAGACCTCCTCCAAGACAAAGTAGCACATCAAAGACTAAAAGAAGCAGCTGAGAAAGCAAAGATAGAGCTCTCCACCAAGATAAAAACCCAGATAAACCTCCCCTTCATCACAGCTGATAAGCAAGGACCGAAACACCTGAACATGGAGCTAACAAGAGCAAAGTTTGAATCCATGATCCAAGACATCCTAGAAAAACTAAAAGTACCAACCCAGCTAGCCATGAAAGACGCGAAAATAACAGCAAAAGACATTGATAAAGTAATCCTTGTAGGGGGAAGCACAAGAATACCAGCTGTTCAGCAACTAGTAAAAGACCTCACAGGAAAAGAACCTGAGAAGAGTGTTAACCCTGACGAAGCAGTAGCCTTAGGAGCAGCTATACAAGCAGGAATCCTAGCAGGAGAAGTAAAAGACGTATTACTCCTAGACGTCACTCCTCTAAGCCTAGGCATTGAAACCCTTGGAGGGGTTTTCACAAAGCTAATAGAGAGAAACACAACCATCCCTACAAAGAAGAGTCAGATCTTCAGCACAGCAGCTGATAACCAAACAGCAGTAACCATAAGAGTCTTCCAAGGAGAAAGAAGCATGGCAGCGGATAACAAACTACTCGGCCAATTCGACCTCGTAGGCATCCCCCCTGCTCCTAGAGGAGTACCCCAAATAGAAGTTACCTTTGACATTGATGCTAACGGCATAGTACATGTAAGTGCAAAAGACCTCGGAACTGGTAAGGAACAAAGCATTAAGATAACAGCAACAACTAATCTATCCGAAGAAGAGATTGAACGTATGAGAAAAGAAGCTGAGAAATACGCAGAAGAAGATAAGAGGAGAAGAGAAGAAGCAGAGACTATTAATGCAGCGGACACCCTAATATACACTTCAGAGAAATTATTTAAAGACTTCAAAGGCAAGGTTGATAATAAGGAGATAGACGAAGTAAGAAGAGAGGTTGAGGAGCTAAAAAAATTAATGGAACCTGAGAAAAAAGATGTTCCTGCTATTAAGAAGAAGATGGACGAAATAAATGAGAAGATACAGAGGATGAGCACCGAGATGTATAAGAAAGTGGCTGAGGAGCAAGCAAGAAGACAAGCAGGACAAACAACTAGTACTACACGAACAGGTCCGAGCCCAGAACCGGATAAGAAAGACGAAGAAGTTGTTGATGCAGAGTTCGAAGAAGTAAAAGAGGATGAGAACAAGGAGGAGAAGAAATAAAAAAGAACGCATACAGAGGCATAATTAAAAAAGGATTTTTTTTATTGTTTTTGCCCACAGGGCTTCGCGCGCGAACAACACCAAAAAACAACAATAGGTGATATACGTGGAAAAAAAAGAAATGCAAACAGTGCAACAATTAGATCATTCCCCTTTAATGTCAAATCAGCACACAGTCTCCCACCAACCAGACCGTTTCATTATCGACTTCAAAGGAATCTATCCTCAATTCACTCCTAATAACAAGCCGCACATGGTTGTAAGTCATAAGGTCGTACTATTAGAC
>DRSY01000154.1 GCA_011372335.1 Candidatus Woesearchaeota archaeon
ACATCATACACACCAGACCCGGTTTGATTAAAAGCATAAATAGAAATATTACCAGGCACCCCCTGATTCACAATCAACAACTCATTATCAACTAATTTGCCACCACAAGCACTAGAACCATCACCATCCACATCAACATCATCCACAAAGCCGTTACAATCATTATCAAGACCATCACAAGTTACTTCTGGATTTTCATAACTTGTTATGCCTGTGTAATCACATCCAGGCCACTCTCCATTAGTACAGGTTTCATATGAGCCTTGGCATACTCCCTGCTGGTTAGGGCAGAGCCTTGTATCGCCGTCTGTGCAGCCAGCATCCTCAACATTCAAGACAACATACTCATTGCTGGGCTGAACAAAATCTGTTCCTGCCACTTCATCGCAGAAAACCCTGAACTTATAAGTTCCTGTACTACTAAAAGTCTTGGAATAAGTTGCAGAACAGAACTCTCTCTCACCAACACTACAGAGTGCAGAGCTTACATCATAAAAGCCATTACCAGAATCCATCTGTAATTTTATATAACCGTCACACACAGAATTGCCTGGCTGCTCACCACACAAACAACCATAATTAAAAACCCTGCTCTCACCAACACCAAGAGTCTCTGTTGCACCATTATTATAATCAGGCGCAAAGAAATCAGCATTACTGAAAGTCCCCGACCTAGCAGCAAGCACTGAAACCGCAAAAAATATCATTGCCACAAACAAAACAAGAGGTATAAGAAAATATCTGTTCTTCATTTTAGCATCCCCCCAATATAAAAATAAAACCATCTAACAAGGCTTAGGATCATGAGTAAAACAAACTTATTAATAAAATTTCTTATTTTTTTTAACAGATTCGGTTTACAACACACTTATTATGAGTAGTAGAACCTACTTCTTCCTCCTTGTATAATGCCTTTTCTCATGCACAGCCAGTTCTTTCAGAGCATACTTGTCCTCTGCTTCTATCTGGCTCATAGTAATAATACTCGCGATGAACATTATTATGAATACAAGAGCAAATGTGAACCCCCATGTGAGGCTGAGCTTCATAACAAAGAATACTGAGACAAAAAAGCCTATGATGCTTGTCAGCATGAAGCCGCTTGAAAAAGGAAGATTTCTAGCCATTAATACTCACCCCTCATATACATTCTATTAATTTATTTGTTGATTTTGGTTTTATTTAAATTTATTGGAAAATTCGTTTGCTCTACAAGAGTTCGGAATTCATTATAATCACGAGAATTTAATGAAATTCAGCTTATCAACAATCTTCTTGTACTTCTCTAGCTTAGTAGTGAAATCATTCATGAAATTCGTCATCTTCTCACACGCGAGTTGTTTTATCTCGCCGCTAGTCATCCTCCCGGTTGTGTATTCCTCATAAATCCTGTTAAGCTCATCATCGTCTTCTATGAGGTGTTGTTTTAACAATTCAAAAACCATGTCCTTCTCAATAACCGCTCCTAGTCTTCTATGTTCTTCCAGCGTATCCCTGCCCCCTGTTAATGCTTTTCTAATCTTATTGCATACAGCCACTGGGTCTTCGGGTAAGCTGATGCATGACTCTGGTTTTGACTTGCTCATCTTGATACTCCCGTCAAGGCTGGGAGTGTACTTGTGATAAATGCTGCTCACAGCAAAGAACTTCTTTGTCTTCATACGCTTAACAACATCCCTTGCAAGCCTTATATGAGGGTCCTGGTCCAATCCGACGGGTATAATCCCTGGCATACGCTCCTCGAATTGTGGGTAAAGCACGTCTCCTATCTGGGTTACAGCGCTCATAATCCTGCCAGGCTCCGCGTTCCCGTAAACAGCCCTGAACTCGTTAAGAGTAATCTTCTTTGCTGCTTCATAAGCAAAATGAATAACTTTCTTGTTCTCTGACTGGAAGTAGAATGTTGTCTTCTTAGGGTCGAGTCCTAGGGCGAGATATGCGGGTATGTGAAACTCCAAGGCGCGTCGTCTCCCTTCTTCAAGGCTCACGCCGCGAGCAGCAGCTGCTTCAAGGTCAGCTACGAGGATAAATGTTTTTGCTCCGTGCTTCTGAAAATAAGCAAGGTTCTCAACTACTATCTTGTTACCGAGATGAATCTGCTCATTAGTAGGCATGATACCGCTTAACGCATAGAAAGGCTTTTTCTCCTTTATACACTTAGCAATAATCTTTAAGTCCCTGCCCGCGAATACAACTCCTCTTCGCATAGCCCTGTTAGGCTCAGGGAACATGTCAGGCGTGAATACTTCTAGTCCGAACTCTTTGATTGCTTTGGTATAATCCCCTACTAGTCCGCTACCGTACGGGTCAATAATCTTTATCATGTTAAGGAATAGTTTTGTTAATAAGGTATATAAAGATTACGGGTTTTTTCTAGGAGAATACTTGTTCTACTACTTTCCTTGCGCTCTCCTTGTTTTTTGGAAAAGCAGCGATGCTTATCCGTACATGGTAGCAGTCTCCGGAGTCAGTAATCCAGTACTCGTCATTCAGAAGCTTATGTTTATCCAATCGGATAAAGAAGTTGCACTCATCATCCAACCGGTTCTCCTGCTTTACCAGAACTGACTTCTGCTGGGAGTTAAGTTTTTGTTTCAGGGATTTGAGGAAGGCGTTGGTGTGTTTTTCCTTTTTAAGCTCAACTTCTAGTA
>DRSY01000062.1 GCA_011372335.1 Candidatus Woesearchaeota archaeon
CCCTTTATTTTTTTATTTTTATCTTCTTTTATTCTTTCTCTTTCTTCCTTATCCCCACCTAACAACATAACTTCTTGAGAGTGGTTAAAAAATCGAAAGTTTTATAAAGGAATAAAAACACTCCTCTTTGTGTTCAGGGGGATTAAAAAAAAACAAGTTAATAACCAGATAAAGAAATAACTCAAAAAAATGATTAAAAAAATACTCTTATTAATATGCGTATTCTTCCTAGGAGTAATAACTACAAACATCTACTCTTATTATGCTTCAGCACAAAAAGACCTACAACTCCCGGACAACAACAACGGAGGGTACGAATACAAAACAGAAGCCGCGTTTGACAGAGCCCTAGCAATGCTCCACACCAGAAGCAATGAAATAGCCTCCCCTTTAGACAGGATAAAAGAAGACCAAATCCTAGTCACCAATGAAAAAGTTGTTCTTAATATTAAAGGAGCAGAATGGGCTTCATTCACAGATACCAACTCAATGGACCCGGTGTTAGACTCCGGAGCCAATGCAATAGAAGTAATCCCAGAATCAGAAGACGATATCCAAGTAGGGGACATCGTGGCTTATGAATCAGAATACGCTGACGGAGTAATCATTCACAGAGTTGTGTACAAGGGCAGAGATGAAAAAGGAACCTACTTCATATTAAAAGGAGATAATAATCCTATCAGCGACCCTGGGAAAGTAAGGTTCAACCAAATAAAAAGAGTGGTGGTAGCAATAATTTACTAATTTCACAAACCTCATCTCACCCACTGAATTCATTAAAAAAATATTCTTCTTAAACCCCCCTCGCTACAACCCAATTCAATTAACTTTTTATACTCAGATTATTTCTCTATTACCCTATGAATCAAGAAACCTTTAATAATTATATTAAGGCCGGAAGGATAGCAGCAATAGCAAGGGATTACGGCAAGAGCCTGATCAAAGTAGGAGCCGGCCTGCTAGAAGTCACTGAGAAGATTGAAGAAAAAATAATAGCACTCGGCGGCGAGTTTGCCTTCCCCCCACAAATAAGTCTTAATGATATTGCAGCTCACTACTGCGCAGCTCCTAATGACAAAACTGTTTTTAAAGAAGGAGACGTTATTAAGCTCGATATAGGAGTGCATATTAATGGATTCATAGGAGACACAGCACTCACAGTTGTGCTTAGCACGGATGAAAAACTTAACCTGCTTGCAGAAGCCAGTAAGGAAGCCCTGAACTCAGCTCTTAGAATAATAAGACCAGGTGTTACTCTGAGTGAGCTTGGAAGAACCATTCATGCTGAGATTACAAAAAGAGGATTCGCCCCGATAAGGAACCTTTCCGGGCATGGCCTGGGGAAGTTCATTATCCATGATAAGCCAAGCATCCCTAACTTTGATACAGGAAGCAAAGAGGAGCTCGTAGAAGACCAGGTTATTGCTATTGAGCCATTCGCAAGCACAGGAGCAGGCATAATTTATGAGAGCAGCAACCCCACCTTGTTCTCTGTTAAGGAGAGGAAACCAGTGCGAAGCCCTATGACAAGGGCAGTTCTAAAAGACCTTGAAGCATATAATGGTCTGCCTTTCACTCTCAGATGGATTGTTAAGAAACACGGCTTAGGCAAAGCGAGTTTTGCTTTACGAGAGCTAAAAAACATGGGTGTGCTTAGAGAATACCCGCCTCTACCAGACAGAGCTCATGGCATTGTAAGCCAAGCAGAGCACACAGTCATTGTGAAGGATAAACCTGTTATTACTACGATGCTCGAGGAGGACTAATAAAACACTAAAGAAAGAGAAAAAAAGGAAAGAGAAAAAAAGAAGAGAAAAGAAGGATTCGTAAGATAAGGAATCCAAGAATACGAGTAAAGACCAAATCCTAAGAAATACCGAATACTAAGTACACTAAGCAGTTATGCTGTAGCCCCCTAGTTCATCATCAGCTATTAATTGATTCACTGTTTCTGGGCTTGATAAGAAGCTCTCTCTCTTAACCTCATCTATAATATAGAACACTTTTTTATCCTTTATACAGAACTTCTCCTCTAATAATTCAAGGAACTCCTCTAATTTCTTGATATTCTTAAACACTCCTTCCGCTAGGAAGTCATAGCCATTATTAATCTTAAACAAGCTGTTAATCCTGGGATAAGACACTAAGAAACCTCTCAGCTTATCCCTGTCTTCTTTTGAAGATGATATCATTATCTTTGCTCTTGAATTATAGCCTAGCTTGCTGAAATCAACGAGTGTTGTGTGCTTCAATATAAGGGCTTTCTCATGTTGTTTTAGCTTGTCGTATAACGTGCTAATAGGTATCTTTGTCTTCTTGCTTATGCTTGTAAGGGTCTGCCTAGCGTTTTGTCTTAGAAATGTTAAGAATAAGAGGTCTGATTTACGAAGCATATACGATCCCCCCGCCTTTTGTTTCTATTAGTTTTTAACTAATGTGTAACTAGAAGAGAACACAGGGTATAATATAAACATTTTCTTAGAATAAAAACTGAATGTTTCAGAACTTTCCTGAAACAAAGCTTGTTTTTTTCAATTAAAACCAAAATATTTCCTCTAAAAAAATAATTCATCCAAGAAAACACAAAAAGAAGTTCCTGAAACAATCTTGTTTATTAAGAATAAAAAACCCCAAAGC
>DRSY01000063.1 GCA_011372335.1 Candidatus Woesearchaeota archaeon
AAATAACCATTATCTCATCATCATCCTTAACACTAATTATACCCATAACTTTGCCATTCCGAGGGCTGCATATAATGTTCCGCACCCCTTTTCCTCCTCTGCTTATAAGCCTGTACTCCTCTACTCTCGTCCTCTTACCATAACCGTTCTCAGTGATTGTAAGCACAGTTTCATTATCCTTTGCTATTATCATGCCGATAACCTTGTCTTCCTTGCCAAGCCTTATTCCTCTAACCCCATGACTATTCCTCCCTACTGGTCTAGCATCTGCTTCGAAGAACTTGACTGCTTGTCCATTACTACTCGCGATGAGAATCTTCTGATGCCCATCAGTAAGAACAACCTCTACTACTTCATCCCCTGGGTTAAGATTAATGGCTATTATTCCTCCTTTTCTTGGTCTACTATAAGCACTTAACTTTGTTTTCTTAACAAGCCCTTGTTTGGTTGCGAATAACAAGTAGTGTTTATCATCAAACTCCCTGATAGGGATAACTGCTTGTATTTTTTCATCAGGATCTATCCCTATAAGATTAACAATAGGTTTTCCCTTACTAATCCTGCTTGCTTCCGGGATATAATATACTTTTAGCCAGTAAACTTTTCCTTTATCAGTGAATATTAGGAGATATGAGTGGGTGTTGGCGATGAATAAGTGTTGTATAAAGTCTTCTTCCTTTGTTGTTGCTCCTCGCACCCCTTTTCCTCCTCTTCTCTGAGTTCTGTATAGGTCTATGGGTTGTCTCTTCACATAACCCACATGACTTATTGTGATAATATTCTCTTCTGGTTTTATTAAGTCCTCTAAGTCAATCTCTTCTTCTGCGTCTTCTTTGATGAGTGTTCTTCTTTCATCCCCATATTTTTCTATGACTTCTCTCATCTCCTGTTTTATTATACCTAGAATTCTGGTTTCATCTCCAAGTATTTCTTTGAGTTTTCTGATGAGTTCCAGCAGCTTCTTATGTTCATCCTTTACTTTTTGCTGTTCCAAGCTTGTAAGCCTTTGTAGTTTCATATCAAGGATTGCTTGGCTTTGTTTTTCACTTAGTTTATAAACCGCAATCAGATTCTTTTTTGCGATAAGCGGGTTTCTTGAGGTTTTTATGAGCTTAATCACAGAGTCAAGGTTTTGCAATGCGATGAGTAATCCTTTTAGAAGATGGGCTTTTTCTTCTGCTTTTCTTAATTCAAATTTGGTTCTGCGTTTCACAACCACTCTTCTATGGTTCAAGAAGCTCTCGAGTAATGCTTTTATATTTAGGATTCTTGGCTGCCCTTTGTCTAAGCCTAGCATTATTGCTCCAAAAGTGGATTGCAGCCGTGTATGCTTGTATAATTGGTTCTTAACAATATCAATATTAACATTTTTTCTTAACTCTAAGACTACTCGCATTCCTTTTCTGTCACTCTCGTCTCTTATGTCTGTTATGCCTTGTATTACCTTGTCATTAACAGCATCTGCTATTTGTTCTATTAACTGTGATTTGTTGAGTTGGTAAGGAATTTCTGTGATAACCAGCCTTTGCTTGTCCTTTTTTTCTTCTAGCTCAATTTTTCCTCTTACACGGATGATTCCTCTTCCTGTACTGTAAGTTTCTATAATCCCTTTTTTCCCAATGATTATACCTCCTGTGGGGAAGTCAGGGCCTTTTATGATTTTAAGGATATCTTGTATTTTGATATGCGGGTTGTCAATAAGGGCAATAATCGCTTGGCATACCTCTTTGATGTTGTGAGGGGGTATGTTGGTTGCCATTCCCACAGCAATCCCGCTGCTTCCGTTTATTAATAGGTTCGGTATTTTGCTAGGGAGTACTAATGGTTCTTTTAGACTGCCGTCAAAGTTAGCTTGGAATTCTACTGTGTCCTTATCAATATCTGCTAGTAGTTCATCACTAATTTTTGCGAGTCTGGCTTCTGTATAACGCATAGCCGCTGGGTTATCACCATCAATACTTCCGAAGTTTCCTTGTCCTTGGATAAGAGGGTATCTTAATGAGAAGTCTTGAGCCATTCTGACAAGGGTGTCGTAGACAGCGGTGTCTCCGTGTGGATGATACTTTCCTAGGACTTCCCCAACAATCCTTGCACATTTTTTAAAGGGGGTGTTATGTTTTAAACCCATATCATTCATTGCATAGAGAATTCTTCTATGTACTGGTTTTAAGCCGTCTCTGATGTCTGGTAGTGCTCTTCCTATTATCACGCTCATAGCGTAGTCAAGGTAGGATGCTTTCATCTCGTCTTCTATCACTGCTCTGATTATGCGTGTTTCTTCTACTCCTGGCTCTGCTTTTACAACTTCTGTGTGCGTGTTTTTTTTAAGTTCTCTTTTTGTTTGGTCTGCTGGCTTTTTAGGGGTCATGTTCTACCTTTAAATACTATAAGATTTCTCGTCGATAAATAGTAATTTTTAGGGGTTTATAAGAGTTGTGATTTTAATAATCTTTTCAATACTGAAAAATAATTTTATTTTGATTACAAACACCTCTTCTTCATCAACCCTTATCAGAACATCTTTTTCACAGAATTACTCTTCATAAAAAAAGGTCAAGGATACGTTTAGAGGGTCGCATATAATAAAAGCCTTTCAGAACAAACACTCATTCACAAGTCTAACCCCCTACTTATACC
>DRSY01000054.1 GCA_011372335.1 Candidatus Woesearchaeota archaeon
CACACACAGTAAGGGTAATGGCGGATATCCATGTTAAGCACGCTATCATCCTAACGAAGAGGAGTATAGAGGAGTCTGCTAGGGATGCTCTGAGGAGAGGAGCTGATGCATTAATAGTTACTGGAAGAGTAACAGGGGATGCTCCTATACTTGACGATTTGAAGCGGGTAAGACAAGCATGTCCTGAAGCTGAGATAGTGGTTGGGAGTGGTACCACCCCCCAGAATATTAAGGAATTAGCAGGGTATGCTAATGCTGCTATTGTAGGAACATATTTTAAGACTCATAACAAGATAGATCCTAAGAAGGTGAGGAGAATAATGAGTCTTGCAAGGGAGGTAGAGCAAGGAGGTCTGGGTTAAAAGGAAATATTCTGGAGTGGTGAGGTTAATGAGATGGGTATGAGGAGGGTTCTGTTCAGAGCATGTTTATAGCTTTGGGAGGGTAAGAAAAGAAAGATTTAAATTCATGTGAGTGTTATAAAGGAGTTGTGTGATGTGAAAAGTGGAGTTTAAACAGAAGATTATCAGGCTTCTTAAGAAGCATACCTTTCTAGGCGAGGATGAGATAAGCAGAGCTATAGAGATCCCTCGGCTGCCTGAACTGGGTGATTTTGCTTTTCCTTGTTTTGTATTGGCTAAGAAGTTAAAGAAGAGTCCTAGTATAATTGCTGAGGAGCTTGCTAAGAGGATTAAGCCCAAACCACCAATTTCAGATGTAAAAGCACAAGGCCCCTATCTTAACTTCTTCATAGATAAGAATAAACTCGCAGAACAGGTTATTAAGGAGGTGATTAGGTGCGGTGCGTGTTATGGTAGTCTGCCTTTGAAACATAAGAAGGTAATGGTGGAGTACCCTGCTCCTAATACTAATAAGCCTTTACATTTAGGCCATGTGAGGAACATGCTTCTTGGTAATGCTATTTGTAACATCCTTGCTTTTGCTGGTTATGAAGTGATACCTGTTGACCTGGTTAATGATAGGGGCGTGCATATTTGTAAGTCAATGCTGGCTTATAAGAAGTGGGGTGGGGGAGAGGAGCCTGATAAGAAGCCTGATCACTTCGTTGGGGATTATTACGTGCTTTATAACAGGAAGGTAGAGGAGCACCCTGAGCTTGAACAAGAAGTCCAGGATATGCTTAGAAAGTGGGAGGCTGGTGACAAGGAAGTAATTGCGTTGTGGAAGAAGATGCGTGGATGGGCTCTTAAGGGTTTTAAACAAACATACGCATTATTCGGTGTTCATCACAAGAAGGTTTATTATGAGTCAGAGATATACCAGCACGGCAAAGAGATTGTTCTTGAAGGATTAAGAAAAGGCTTGTTCTACAAGAACGAGGAAGGAGCAATAATGGTTGACTTAGAGAAAGATGGGCTTGGAAAAAAGGTTTTGTTAAGAAAGGACGGTACAGGCATCTACATAACCCAAGACCTATACCTTGCTAAGAAGAAGTTTGATGATTTCAAGATGGATAAGTCTGTGTACATTGTTGGTAACGAGCAAAAGTATCATTTCCAGGTGTTGTTCAGAGTGCTTGAAATGCTGGGGTTCCCTTATGCAAAGCAATGCTATCACTTAGCTTATGGCATGATATACCTCCCTGAGGGTAGGATGAAGAGCAGGGAGGGTAAGATTGTTGATGCGGATGATATTGTTGAGGAAATGAAAAGGGTTGCAGAGGATGAAATTAAAAAAAGGCACACTCTTGACTATAAGGAACTGGAGAAAAGAAAAGAAATCATTGGCATGGGAGCTCTCAAGTTCTTTATCCTAAAATACGACCCTATGAAAGACTTTACCTACAACCCAGAGGAAAGCATTAGCTTTGAAGGAGAGACAGGGCCTTATGTGCAGTACGCTCATGCACGTATCTGCTCAATACTGAGAAAAGAGAAGAAATTCAACCCGGAAAAAGTAAAAAAGCTTGAATACAAACACCCAACCGAGTTTAAACTGATAAAATTACTAGCAGACTTTTCAAAAACAGTAAGCGATGCTGCTGAAAATTACAAGCCAAGCTTCGTAGCACGTTACTCCCTTGAACTAGCCCAGGCCTTTAATGAGTTCTACCATGAGTGCCCTGTGCTAAAAGCAGATAATAATAAGGTAAGGGATTCAAGACTTGCACTAATCTTCTGTGTTAAGACGGTCCTAAGAAACGCTCTTGACCTCCTAGGCATAGAAGCGCCTGAGGAGATGTAGCTATACTGGTAAGAAAACGAATTTGTGTTCTTTACAGAATAACATGTAATGATAATTTTTTATTATTTCTGAGAATTTGGTTTTAATATCTGCGATTATTTTTCTTAAATCATTAAGAGTTTCTACTTGTATTTCTATCTCAAAATCATCTCCTCCAAGGACTTCATTGTCATAAATAATGTTCGGATGTCGTTTTACATATGCTCTGAATTGTTTTTCTTTTTCTTCTGTAACATTATGCAGATTAATATGTAGTTTAAAATATTGGTATCCTAGTTTTTCTAAGTCAAACATTGTTCTGTAGCCAATTATTATTTTCTTTTTTTCTAGTTCTCTTATTCTCGTTGTTACTGTTTTTGGCGTGATATTTAGTCTACGGGATAGTTCTAGCACTGAAATTCTTGAGTTAGGTGCAATGA
>DRSY01000172.1 GCA_011372335.1 Candidatus Woesearchaeota archaeon
TCCTGGTTAATACCAACAGTGGTTCTCATCATAAGGTCGTGTTTTTTTATACCTGGTTTGAAATCCCCTGCGCAGGAAGGGCACTTAATATTTTTTTCTTTTATGAATTCTAGGAATTCTTCTTGTTTTTTAAAATGCTTAGCTTCAGGATGGTCTTCTAAGAGGTGCTCGACTCTGAAGTTGGCTTTACATTTAGAACACACCACCATGAGGTCTGTGAAGCCTTTGAGATGACCTGATGCTTCCCATACTTTTCTTTCCATTACAATAGGGCATTCTACTTCAAAGAATTCTTCTTGTTGCAATGTCTTCCTTATAACATCTTCTACTCTGTTCTTTAATAGTTTGCCTAGAGGTCCGTAGGTGTAAAAACCTGCTGTGCCCCCGTATATCTCTGGCTCAGGACCCCATACAAAGCCTTTTCTCTGCATAAAACTGATTAGGTCCTGTAAGAATTCTTTCTTATTGTCTCTGCTCTTTTTTTCTTTTTTATCTTTAGTCATTGACGAGAATTAAGTTGTAAGGTTTTATAAATTTATTGAAAACTAAAAAGAATTCTTTTATTTAACGTTGTAATCCATTGCTCTGAATAGAGGCGCTCTGTTCTTATCCTTGATTATTATTGTGATTGTGCTTGTTGCTGTTTCTCCGAATGAATCAGTGCATGTTATGGTTTCTTGGTATTCTCCGGCGTCATCATAACTTGTTATTGTTTCTGCTTGCTTTGTCCACCCTGAATAAGTTATTTTCACAGGGTTGTCGTCAATGCACTCTGCTCTTATCTTGACAATCTCTGTCTCTGTTACTGTTATGTTTTCTAATCCTGTTAGTGTTGGTGGTTTGTTCCTATTACAAGCATCTCCTAGGTCCACCCATTTATTTCTGCCGATAGGGACGCCTCTGCAATTAGCATTATCTACTTGGCAGCTCCCGTAACCATAGTAGTAGTAACACCCGAATCTTAAGGGGTTGAATCTTGTGTGTGGCTTAACATTAGGTGAGTACTTGAAGGCTGTTGTTATGGATATAATTAGAAGTGTTATAAGCATTGTTATGAGGAGCGGTTTTAGGATTTTCCTAGACACAAAACATCACCTTTATCTACTTTTTAGTAGTGTAGAAATCTGTTTTTGTTTATAAATATTATTATTTCTTAAGCCACGCAACCTCTTCTTTATCCAAGTCTAAGTAAGAACTAATCCTCTCTGCTTCTCTCCTGTTATTATTAAAAATATGTTTTAGATAAGGCAGAGTATCATGTAATGCCCTTCTACTACTCGTATGAGTTCTTACGCCTATCTTCTCAGCAATAGCCTTCTTCTTCATGTTCCGCTGCTTTGCAATCCACAGCTTAAGAATCCTGGAACTCGGCTTATAATTAATAATACTTCTGTACTTCTCATGCTTTGCAAGAGCAACACCCGCACTTAAAAGGTTATAACAATAAACATAAAACCGGTAGTACTGCCATCTCATAATCCTGCCTTTAAACACGTCTGCTCTGCTAAGAGCATCAAAGCCACGAGCAAGGTCTTCTGGCTTAGCGTACTCTCTTGGCAAGTTCTCATCCACCCATAAGAATATCTTATCAAGGTCCTCATCAACGTTATCAAAAGAGTTTAACGCAACATCAATATCAGTGGTTTTAAAGACTTTTATCAAGGCTTGGATTATGGTGTCAGTTTTATCCCTCTCACCATACTCATCTAACATGCTTCTTGTAAGCCTCTTATTCACAGATGCAAGGCTTTGAAGATCATTAATAGCAGCTCTTAAATCCCCTCCTGCTCTTCTCGCCAGCACTATAAGAGCTTCCTCGTCATAACGGATCCCTTCTTCTTTGCAAATTTTTTTCAAAAATTTGAGTGTGCTTGTATAAGGTCTTGCTTTGTACTCTAATAAAATCGCTTTCTTCCTCAGAGCAGAGAATCGCTTATCATACGGCTCATTAGCAACAAGAATAATAGGATAAACACTTGTGTCAATAATCCTAAGAATAGCCTGTACCCCGCCCCTGTCTTCTCTGCCAGTAATGCCGTCAAGCTCGTCAACAAGGATTATCTTACTCTTAGAGAACAAGCTTGCCTGCTTAGAAGCACTACCTATTAAGGAGTTTATCTGTTCAGCGTTCCGGGTATCACTAGCATTAATCTCAACAAGTTCGTATCCAAGATCATGGGCAAGCGCATAAACACTACTCGTCTTACCACCACCACTCGGACCATACAGTAGAAGAGCCTTGCCTTTCTCGAAATGAGTAACAAACCTCTTCAATTCCTCAATCACTCGCACATGACCCTCAATATCACTGAGCTTCTTAGGAAGATACTTCCTTGTCCAAGACGCTGATTCCATCACAACAAAGAAAGCCGCGGTGCTTTATTAAATTTATTGAAAACACCCGTTTTATTAGAAGAATACGGCTGCCGGGATTTGAACCCGGGTCGCTGCCTTGGGAGGGCAGTGTCATACCACTAGACCACAGCCGTGCAAAACCAGCTGAACACAAAGTAATAATGCTCTTAGTTATAAATTTTATTGCAAAGAAACGCTTAGAACCCTTTTATTTTTGTTTTCCCCCTTACTCTTATTAATAAACTTTTTATAACCAACAAGA
>DRSY01000079.1 GCA_011372335.1 Candidatus Woesearchaeota archaeon
AACAAATTTTTATAAATAACTTGGCTGCAAACAAATTAGTTCTTTGGTAGGTTTAGTAAGAACTTCTTTTTTAGTTCCTAAATAGATATCATCCTCAATTCTAATTCCAACACCGGTTTTATTATTATAGTAACCGGGTTCTATTGTGAAAACACTTCCTTTAACAAGAACATCTTTTGATTCAGGGGAGAGGCTTGGCTTCTCATGAATCTCCACGCCAATACCATGACCTAAGCCGTGTAGGAAGTGGTTCTTATCACTACCAAAAAGACTTAGTGAGTAGTCATAAAGCTTATCTGCTCTTAGACCAGGCTCTGCTTTTTCAATACATGCTTCTTGAATGCTTCTGATTTTTTCATAAATTCTCTTTTCTTTCTTAGAAGGCGTGCCAAGATAAACAGTTCTTGTCATGTCTGATAAGTAACCCTTATAATTTACTCCGAAGTCAAGTATTAGGAAGCCTTTTCTAAGGCGAGAATGAGGTTCGTGATGGGCAATAACAGCGTTTCGTGCATTCGCCACTATGGGTTCAAAAGCTGTGCCATCAGCGAGTTCTAAAGCTTTAATCTTAATGAATCTCAGAATGTCAGCTTCTCTTCTGAACTTAAAATTGTTTATTATCTCATAAAAAATGGTGTTGGTTATATTACAAGCCTTTCTAATCCTAGAAACTTCTTCCTTGGTTTTACTTATCCTCAGGTTCTGCAAGAAGCTGCCGGTCTTTTTTATCTTGAAGTATTTTCTTAAAAAACTTTTCTGTCTAACAAGTAATTCAGGAGTATCAACCCCTATTCTTCTAAGCTTGTGCTTTCTTATAAAGCTTTTAAAATCCTTTTCAAAACTCCTCCAATGAATTACTCGGAAACCTTCAATCCGCGGGTTATATAATCTGGAGAGAAACAAATAATTGTTTTTTTTGGTTAAGAACATTATGCCGTGCTCAAAACCACCCCTAGTAAAATACTTAAAAGCCGGGTGGTTACTAAATAATACGATAGCATCAAGCTTTTTCTCCTGTAAATACTGCTTTACTTCCAGGAATTTCATAAAGAGAGAGAAGGCACTCCTATTATTTAAATCTTTATTTAAAATTATTACTTAGCACTGGACAGAGTACCGTAATCCTTATAAACTCATACCTGGTTTGTTCTTATTACGTTGATCAGTGTTAGTTTACTCTCTGCTTATGAGTACTGTGCTAGAAAGCTCTTCCTTGAACAAGTCCTTAAGCTAGTTGTTCCTCCAAGGGATGTTGTTGTGAAGGGCAGTATTAGACACGAGATTCATGATAAGATTAGTAAAGTAGAGGAGGGCTTTGTCAAGAGCATAAAAAAAGAGATGAGCTACCAAGAGCTTCTTGAAAGGTATAAGAAGGTGCATTCGAGTATTCTTAAGCAGAGCATTATTAAGAATAAGAGCAAGCTAGCAGAGCTAAAGATTTCTTTGTCAAACTTTTTTAAAGAAACCTGGCCTCTTGTAATTAATGAGAGTAAGGACAGAGCTCTTAATCTTCATAGTTTTATTAAAAAGCACAAGGTTTATGGCGAGGAATTATGGGATAAGCTCAGTCCGAAGATAGAAACAGAGTATTATGTTGAGTCAGAGGAGTTAGAGTTGAAAGGAGTTATTGATAGACTAGACGTCTACAATAACCTAGTTGTGAGAGAGGTTGTTCCTTATGAACTCAAAACAGGCACTCCTCCTCAGAAAGGTGTTTGGCCTAGTCATAAGCTACAAACAGGTGCTTATATAATGCTCTTAGAAAAGAACAAGATGTTTGTAAGAGAAGCCTTTGTCAAATACCTTGACATTAATGAATGCCGACCAGTGGTGATGAATCCTTTTCTTGAGAAAAAAGTATTAGAAACAAAGAACGCTGTCTTAGAGCTTTTTAAAAGCAAGGACATACCCGTTTTCTGCACTAATAAGAATAAATGCGGTTGTTGCCCTCTTAGAGATGTGTGCTATAATGAAAAGTTTATAAAAGAAAAGCTATCTCTACTCTCTTAATATTTATTAGTCGGGCCTGTAGTCTAGTGGTTCAACTCTTTGCAAAAGAGTTGGCAGAAAGCAGGTGACTCCTAGTCTGTGACTGGAGTCCTCCTAGTCAAAAAAGCAAAGAGTCCCGCTAATGACGTCACCCTCACATAGCTCTTTGAGAGCGGTGGAGGTCGCCGGTTCGAATCCGGCCAGGCCCATACTCTGATAAGATGATGAGTCTCAAAGAGTTAGAGCAAGAGCAGTTAGAACTCGCAAAAAAAGTGGTGAAACAAGACAGTGTTCCGGAATTAGAGCTAATAGGGGGTATAGAAACAGGTTTTAAGTTCAATAAACTCTTCTGCACCGTGGTTGTGTGTAAGTACAGTGATATGAGCCTCGTTGAGAAGCAAAGCGTGGTTGAGGATTGCAGGCTTCCTTACATTCCTGGTTTCAGAGCGCAGAGAGACCTTGATGTTATGATACGGGTTTATAAGGGTTTAAAGCAAAAACCAGGTGTGCTTCTGGTGAAGGGCAGCGGCATACTCCACCCGCGACGGTTAGGCTTGGCTTCTCATCTCGGAGTCAAGCTGAACACAGCAACAATTGGG
Organism: Candidatus Woesearchaeota archaeon; assembly: GCA_011372335.1. Lineage (GTDB taxonomy): Archaea > Nanobdellota > Nanobdellia > Woesearchaeales > SM23-78 > SM23-78. The sequence continues at coordinate 2,589 of DRSY01000079.1, forward strand.
ATTACTAA
>DRSY01000023.1 GCA_011372335.1 Candidatus Woesearchaeota archaeon
ATATTATTATTCTGTAAAACATATGTTATAATACCAAAATATTTATAAACTTCTGTTATTACCTATGTTATTACAAGGGTTTTTATTGAGGTGATTGGAGTGAGTGAAAAATTTACAGGGAAACTAATAAGCATAGGTAACAGCAAAGCTTTCACCGTTCCTGCTTTCCTAATAAGAGAAGGAAGAATTGTCGAAGGCAAGGAATACGAGATCATTGTTTCTGAAAAAAACACCTCTGTGTGTGAGGAAAAAGGCGAGGGGGGTGATACTTCTTGAACAAACCCGTTCGTGGCGAACTCAAGATCGATGAGATTATCAGGCTAAGAAAAGAACAGCTTAAAAACGAGCTGAGAGAGGTGTTAAGAGATGAAGCGTGATTACGAGCTCTGTAAATGGAAAAAACACATAGACAACCTAATAGAACAAAATCCCAGCTTAGAAGAAAAAATAATGGAGTACAAGGATAGAACCATGCTAATGGCTTGTTACATGTGTGATGGTTATAATCAAGAATGCGGAAGCTACGAAACAGAAAAATGAACTTAGTAATATCAAAAAACTTTTTTGGTGACAAGGAAGGATAGGTGATTTCACATGTTAGATAATAAATTTATTCTTGATGCCTGTTGTGGCGGCCGTATGATGTGGTTTAATAAGAAACATCCTAACACAATCTATATAGACATCAGAAAAGAAAAGAAAGGCCATATAGCCGCTGTTCCGAATCACGAAGTAAATCCAGATATTGTTATGGATTTTAGAAATATGGATTTTCCAGATAAGTCATTTAAACTTGTTGTTTGGGATGTTCCTCATTTATTGTCTAATAGGTGTGGCCAGAATGGAATATTTAGAAAGAAGTTTGGTTGCCTCAATGCAGAAACATGGCAATCTGATTTAAAGAAAGGATTTAGTGAATGTTGGCGTGTCCTTGATGACTATGGGGTTTTAGTATTTAAGTGGAACGATAAAAACATCCCTGCTAATAAAGTCCTGCAGCTGCTTCCTGAGAGGCCGCTGTTTGGTAATATATCTTCTGGAAGTAGCCATAAGAACGCAAGTAAAACTTATTGGTTCTGCTTTATGAAGATACCTATAGCGAATATGGAGGTGAAGGGCAATTCCTCTTAACCCTAAAGGGTTGAGTATCCTTGCCCGATTTTTATGAGTGAGAAAAAGATTTTTAGGAAGCAGAAGGAATGGGGTTTTGATGCTGAGGATTTGATTAAGCAAGCAATAAGTAGGCACGGGGATAATATTGGTGTTGCTTGTAGTTTTGGTAAGGATAGTATGGTGGTTTTGCATATGGCTCTGAAGTATAAGCCCGATATTAAGGTGTTTTTTCATAATACAGGAGTGGAATTTCCCGAGACTATTAGGTTTAAGGATAAGATTAAGAAGTTGTGGAATCTTAATCTTGTTGAGACTAAGCCTTATAAGGGTATGAGTTTTTGGAAGTGTGTTGAGAAGTATGGTCTGCCTCAAGCAAGAAAGGAAAGTAGGAAAAGAAAAAGAGGTGTTGGTGGGAGTCCTCGTTGTTGTTATTATTTGAAGGAGAAACCCGCTATGTTGGCTTTTAAGGAACATAAGATTGTGGCTATTATTACTGGTCTTATGAAGTGTGAGAGTAGGAATAGGGCTTTGTTGATTACCAGGATGGATAATAAGGTTGATAGTAAGGATAATATTCGTTTTTGTGGTCAGAGGTATTTTGCTAAGAGTTGGGGTGTTTGGAAGTATCATCCGATTGCTTATTGGAAGGAGGAGGATGTTTGGGATTATATTAAGAGGTATAATGTTCCTGTCAATCCTGTTTATAGGAAGTGGGGTGGTTTGTATAAGCGTTGTGGTTGTTTACCTTGTACTGCTTATCTTGATTGGCAGGATAAGCTTAGTAAGAGTCATCCTAAACTTTATCGTTTGTTAAAGCAGAAGGAATGTCCATCTCAGAAAATCTTAACATTTTGAGGTAATATTATGAAGAAGAGGGTTTTTAAGAGGCAGAAGGAATGGGTTTTTGTGGAGGAGGATTATTTTATTTTGAATTGTCCTGAGTGTTGGAGAGGAGGGAAGCTGTCAAGAAACCTTTTCTACACATACATGACTGAGAGCAAAGGCGTGAAGTACTTTTACTTGGTATGCAAGAATTGCCAAGCCACCTTCACGGCGAGTATTAAGGATTTTCAAACAGGATTCAAGAAGATTAAGATAAAAAAAAGATGAGGATTGGGAATGGTTAAGGAGAAAGAAGAGTTTATGCCTTTGTTAGAACGACCTTTGATAATGTTTACTCCAGCAAGAGATGATGTAATGCGGTGCTTGGAAGAATTTGACAAATCTTTTTTTAACGATATAAAGGACGAGGAGAATTGTAGTTTGATTTATAGTTTTTTTGTGGAGAATTTAATAAAATATTTTGGGAAAATATAATTGGGTTTCGAGTTTACAATTGGTGATGGATAGGTAAGAAAAGAGATCTAGATGAAGGAGGGATGAAGAATGAGAGAAGAACGAAGTCTTCCCGGACTAAGAGGTATAATC
>DRSY01000123.1 GCA_011372335.1 Candidatus Woesearchaeota archaeon
CTTCCCTTACAAGCCGCTCTTAAAATAGCTCTTAACAAGTAGGAGGTGAAAAAAAGCAAGGGAGGAACTGGAGCGAGGTCAGGGCGAATCAAGAGTGAGAAAAGACGTATTGGCGAGCGCCAACTCAAAGAGTTAGAATCAAGAATACTTGTTTTAGAAGAAAGAAATAAGAAACTAAGAAAGATTCTCGAGGATAAAAATGAATTAATAGGAAAGCTTAGGAGAAGACTTAGATTAATCCCCCGAGAAGAACTTATTGATTATAAGGAGACTAGGATTAAGCATTACGCGAAGCAGTTAAAAGAAGCCACAAGACGTCTAAGGCATTATGAAAAGGAGATTAGAAGACGAGATGAGTTCATAGCAAGCCTTAGCAGAGGAGTTCTTGTAAAGAAGTTAGATGATTTAAGCCAGGATGAGTTCATAAACAAGAAATTCCTTAACATTAGTAAAGACGACATCCTATTAGTAAGCAACCCTGCTAGTGTTAGTAAGAGCGTTATTAGTACTCTTCAGGGTAAGGTAAAGATAATAATCACAAAGAGGATTCCTAGGAGTAAAGCATCAGGTTTTATATTTATAAAGCCGGATAATGTGATAATAAAAGAAAGCACTTTCTTTGCAATTGCTGATAAAAATGGTATTGAAGAAGCATTAAAAAAGAAGGATGTTCTGAAAAGCATTATCGAGGAGTATAAGAAGAAGAGGGTTCAGTCAACAATATAAACGCCTTGATGAACAACCACGTTTACTTCTTGCCCTACATCCAAGTGTTGTTTTGGCTTGTTCTTAACCATGCTGGACTGGTAGTCAAAAGGGTTAATAACTTCTAAGTCGGGATGAACCCTTGATACGTAAGTGGAGTGCTTCTTAAGAACATGATAGCTGAGCTTTGAGTAATCAACACTTAAGAAACTATTCTTTTTTAAGTCTAATAGTTTTATCTTCTTACCCGTCTTCTCAACCCGGAATACTCTGTTGTCTGAGAGAATAACATCTCCTTTCTCAAACCCGGGAAGCCTGACGAACACATTAACTCTGTATATGTTCTTGCTAGTCTGTCTGCTCCTAGAATAAAGGTGAGGGCTGGCCTTATATACGCCTCCGTATGTTTCGTACAGCTCTCTTCCAAGACTCTGAACTACCCTCTTATTAGTCAGGTATAAGTCATAACCATCCTCAAGCTTCTTAACCTTATTAATAAAGACTCCTTTACGCCTTAAACTCTCAACTCTTCTTTTTAACACCTCAACACTTTCTTCGAGGAGTCTTAGCTTAGAACTCCTAACCTGTAAGATAGCTTCGTAATACTCGGTTCCTTCCTTTGAGCACACATCACATTTTCCAAGCTTAAGAATAATCTTTACAACATGCTCTTTGCCTTTACACCTTGCAATAACCTCGTTTTCTCTCTTCTCTTTAAATGCTTGAGGTGTTTCTACTCTGCTGAAACTAAGCTTAGCCCTTGGCAGCTCGGCTCTGATCTTCTTAGCAATCACTCCTTTAATATTCTTAAAAGACTTCCACTTGTTACGATCCAAGTACTTATTACAAGAACAATAAGTAATAGTGATAGGCTTCATACGAACAAAAAACCTCTCTTTTCTATAAATCTTATAATAATCCTCAGCTAAAACAGTATTCCTTAGGAGTTTTTAAATGTTTAGGATGAATACGCCAAAAACCACAACCTTTTTTAAGCCCTTGTTTTTTCATGATTCTTTAATGTTAATGTTAAGAAGAGAAAAGAAAAAGAAAGAAATAGGAGAATCAAGGAAAGGTTCAGGGTTCTCAGCAAGAGTGAAGCCGTCTAAGAAGCCAACAACGTGGTACAGCAAGGTATGGTACTTTATCTGGCATGATAATTCTGTGTGGAGCTGGATTGTGAATATAATATTAGCGTATATTCTTATTAAGTTCATTATTTATCCTGGGTTAGGACTTCTTCTCGGCACGAATTTCCCAATCGTAGCCGTGGTCAGTGACAGCATGGAACACCACGCTGGTTTTGATGAGTGGTGGGCTAAGAATGAGGATTACTACCTTGCTCTTAATATTACCAAGCAGGACTTTGAGAACTACCCTTTTAAGAATGGTTTTAACAGAGGAGACATCATGTTCCTCATAGGAAGAGACCCTGCGGATATAGATGTGGGTGACGTGATTGTATTCAGGTCCAAAAAACCTTACCCAATAATTCACAGGGTGATAAAGAAGGATAACAAAGCAATGTGGGTGTTTCAGACAAAAGGAGATAATAATAGGGTTCAGATAAGAGATGATGAACTTGATGAGACGCGTGTCCTTGAAAAACAACTATTAGGCAAAGCCGTGGTAAGAGTCCCGTGGCTGGGCTATGTAAAAATCTTGTTTGTTGATTTACTAAGGATTACAGGAATACACTACTTTTTTTAGTCTTTTAGTCTTTAAAGGGTTAATGCGGGCCTTGCTAGTCTTATTCTTTATAATACCCTTAAACACTTGAACACTTTTTTTTATTAAAACAAAAAATATTTAA
>DRSY01000068.1 GCA_011372335.1 Candidatus Woesearchaeota archaeon
CCTCGTCTCCCTCACAACTCGCAAGAAAAACTCTGCTTCTTTCCTTACCCCTAAGTGCAAGCCATACAATAAAACCAAGGATGATTATCAGGATTCCTGAGATAATAATCCTTATGTGAACAGGGACCTCCTCTTTTTTCTCTTCTTCTTGTTCTTCTAAGGCCTGCTCTAAATCCTCTTCTAGGTCCAACTCATCTAAATCCTCTTGAGGAAATAATATCAGGTCTCTTACGTAATCACCGTCATCAATAATAGAGATATTATCCTGTATAGAAAACCTTACTATGTCAAACTCATCATTTAACTCTGCTGTGATCACATAATCCCCTTGAGGAACACTGAATGAATAAGCGCCGTCAGTACTAACAACCACCTGTTCAGGCACAGTGTTAATCCGCACAACACTGTTTTTTACCAATCTAAAATTATAATCAAACACCCTTCCATGAATAGTTGCTCCTAGGACTAAAGGGGTTGATGATAAGATTAATAGTATTAATGAAAATAAGATTAAAACCACAAACCTCTTTTTCATATAATAACAAACAAATAACTCCTGGTATAAAAACTTTTTGAAACAAAGAACAAGACCGAACACCTTTCATAAAGCAAAAAAAGGTAAGAACAAAAATTTTTCCATGAGATAAAGCCATATAAAGCTTTGTAAAGTTTTAAACCCTTATAATAAACTTTTTCTCTTTGTTTTAAAAAGTATGTTTATAAATAAAAAAACTCTTGGATAGTATTTAATAAGATTAAAGATTAAGGGAATAAAAAAAGTAATAAAGAGAAAAAATAAAAGATAAAAATCAGGAGAACAAGGATTCGGAGGTGAATAAAGATGAAGCAAAGGAGAAAGCAATCATGTAGTTTATTAGTTCTAGCAGTGTTCCTTCTTAGTTTGCTCCCTTTAGGAGTGGCACAAGGGAACGCTGGTAGTAGCGTGAGTTCTGAAGCCAGCCTTAATTCAGGCGGAGTTGAAAGCCAGGAAGATACAGGAAGTATAGGAAACACTGGGAATGCTGGTAATATCGGAACTGTGCAGGCTGATGAAGGTGAAGGTGATGAAGAAGCAGGAGGTATTATTGAGGTGGAATTAACAACTCAAGCCCCGGGACGTAGAGCAGCGATTAGTAATAAACTAAGAGTAAGTGCAAAGAGTGTGGATGAGTGCATAAAGGTATTAAAGGAGAAACACCCAGATGTGAGTGGTGTAAGAATAAGAGCTGCTTGTAACAATGCTTTCAGATTAAGAGTGATGAGAACTCACCCAGAACTCGTAAGGGTTCTTCCTCAGGTTAAGAGGTTTGCTCTTGCAAAACCAGACGTTGTTAATGCTTTTGTTGAGAAGCTGCCTCCACAAAAAGTTGAGCTCTTAAAAGACCTTGATAGAGCAAGACTAAAGAAATGCTTGGAGAACACAGAGGAATGCAAGGAGAAGATAAGGAAATGGGTGCGTAAGAAAGTAAAAATAAAAGACCTCATAAGGAAGAGGATTATTGCGAAGAACAAGATTCTTGAAGCGAATAATGCTTTCCTAAGAGCAAAGAACAAGTACTTAGAAGCAAAGAACTTGCAGTTAAGAGCAAGAAACGAGTTCTTAAACTTAAAAGCACAACTCGCAGAGTGCAGGGCTAGCAGTGAAGACTGCTCTGACCTTGAAGCCCAGGTTCTTGAAAAAGCAAAAGAGGACCTAATAGGAATCGCGGATAGACTGATACATCACCTTGAGAAGATTAGGAGCAGAATTGAAAGCGCGGAGAACATTGATGAGGACGAAGCAGAAGAAGCGATTAGTAACATTGATGCTCTCATAGCCGAGCTGGAGGACGCAAAGACTGCTGTTGAAGCAGTTACTAATAAGGATGAGCTCCAAGAAGCTGCTAGCACAATAAGAGGTGTTTGGAGAGAAATAGAGTACAAAGCATTTAGATATGCTGAGAGAGTGATTTGGGGCAAGGTAAGAGGTATCTTCACTAGGAGTGAGTTGCTTGAAAAGAAGCTCGAGAGAGTTGTTGAGAGGCTTGAGAACAAAGGAGTTGATACAACCGAGGTACAGGACTTATTAGATGAGTTCAGCACCTATATTGATGAGGCAAGAGAGAAGGTTAAACAAGCTGATGAGAAGTTCAGAGAAGCGAAAGATTTAAGAAGCCAGGGAGACATAGAAGGAGCTAAGGAAGCGCTTGAAGATGCTAAGAGTTTGACGAGAGAGGCTCATCAGGCATTAAAGGATGCTCACAGAGTACTCATGGAGTTAGTGCATAAGATTAATCAGAGCGGAGAAAGCTTTGACCCTGATGAGATTAATGAAGACGAAGAAGTAGAAGTAGTCGAGGAGGAAAGTGAAGAAACACAAGAAGAAGCAGGAGAAGAAACAGAAGAAGGAACAGAAGAAGAAACACAAGAAATCTGCGAGGACCTCTGTGGGGATGGGACATGCCAAGAAGTAGTATGTATGGGAGCTGGCTGTCCATGTGCTGAAACACCAGAC
>DRSY01000069.1 GCA_011372335.1 Candidatus Woesearchaeota archaeon
AATTGTGGTCGCGAATTCGAAGACGGAGAGGTCATCATAGTAATAGAAGAAACAGGCGAAACTTTTTGTGAAAGCAGTATTTTCTTCCCTTACGGATGTGTTAATGAGTACTTTTTTGATAAAGAGGGGATTATGACAAGAGTGATTAAGGAGAAAAAAAGAATAGGTGATGGGCTTACTTCTTTGGTAACAGCCACTCCTATGCGGTTCAGGAAGAAACAGGAATAAAGTTGCTACACCTTCTAGACTCCTTTTAATACACCTTGTATTAAAAAAGAATTTTTTTAAGGAGGTTTTTGGTATGAATTATGTTAACAGAGCTATTCTGAGATATCTGATTCTCCTTATTCTGGCTGTGTTGATTGTGACTATGCTTTTTCTTATTCTGTAATACTATCGCAAAGGGGGTGCTTTCTTCTTTTTTTAGTTCTAATAAAGGAAAATGAGTTGAAGAGAACGCACCCCCTCTTTACGCAATTCTTTTCTTTTTTTTTTACGACTTTTTATTTCTATATAGAAAATAATATAGAGGATTCTAACAAAAAAAACCTAATCACGTTTTTGTAAAAGTCTAGAAATACCTCCCTAATTCTGTCTGAGTTCTCTTTGTCTCATATGACTTCGATTCTTCATCATAATCTTCAACTCTTACCCCACCACGCCTAATCATAAGAACACCGTACTCACCATCAAAGCCAGGCTTTATCTCAAGTTTTCCTTCTCTGTTCTTAAGGATTACATCAACAAGCTCTTCATCAGCAACTTTTAATAATTCTTCCCTAGAAACATTAAGCAAAACATCAAACTCATTCTTACCAGCCCTTAACACCTCATAATACTTAGCCCAAACCCTCTTAGTAGCCATACCGCTCTTCAGCACAACAGAAAGAAGTTCATGAAGCGGAATTATTCTTCTAAAAGGCTTAGCACTCTGCGGCTTCTCACCAACAGTCCTATCAGCAAGATCATCAACTCTGTGCAACACCCCAATAGTCAAAGGCTTCTTACAAACAGGACAAATATTATTATGCTTCTTAGCCTGCTCAGGACTAAGAACAACATTACAATTCCTATGCCCATCAAAATGATACTTACCATAACCAGGATCAACCTCAATAGTCTCAACCAAACCCCTCCCAGTCCGAATAGCCCTGATAAGATTCTCATAAGTCAAATGGTTAAACTCAAAAACCGTTGCCTCCCTCCCAAGCCTCCACGGCCAGAAACTATGACTATCAGAAAAACTAACCAGGTTATAATTATCAAGTCTTGACAACCGCCAATTCATCTCAGGATCACTACTCAGACCTGTTTCAAGAGCATGAATATACTTCGCTGCACTACCAAAAGCCTCCTCCACACTATCAAACCCGGTCTTACTTCCAAACAAGCCATACCACGGCGTCCAGACATGAGCAGGAATCACCTCAATATCCTTGCTAATACTCATCATAGCCTCAACAAACTCAGAGCAAGTAATATTAAACATAGGCCTACCATCATAATCAACCCTCCCCTTAGACTTAAGATACTCAGTGATCTGCTCAACCACTTCGAAACTAGGGGCAAGAACAACAAGATGAATACGCCTCCCCTTATAACCCTGAGTATATATTAAGCTTATCTCATTCTGAAGCACAAAAGGAAAACCATTCTTTGTTCTTAGAATACCAGTACCATCCTCTCTTAACTCTTTTCTTAACTCAGCAAACCATTTAGGATGACAAAAATCAGCGCTTCCAAGCAAACCCACACCTTTAACCTTAGCCCACTTCTCAAGATTAAGAATATTCAATTCAGAACTACAAGCCCTTGAGTATCGGGAATGAAGATGTAAATCAGCGATTATTCTCATAATAAAGAACTCAGAATAAAGATGTTATATATAAATATTTATACTAATAGTTTTATACTGGTTTTTCACAATACTAACAGGTTTATACCCCTATAAAATCTGGCGCTAACCTATTTTCCGGACTCAACCCTTAACGAGCTCGCTTAGCAAGAACCTAAGCTCAACTATCATATCCAATTTCTGCTCTCTAGCAACAAAACTCGCTATGGGCAGTATCTCTGCTTTCTTATAAAAACCAGCAAATAATATTTTCAGGAGTAACGGTATGTTCGAAGCTCTGAGCTTCATGTTAAAAATATTATCATCAAACTCTTCTGGCAAGCCGAGCAGAGCAGAATATATTCGTAGGATCCTCTCATATAACTCCTTATCATTAATCTCTGATCTTGTACTAAGCTCTGAGAGTTCACTCATAAAATTCTTTGCCACATCCTCACTAATAACAACACTCTTATTTCTTAGCTTTCTGAGCTTCCTAAAAAACCTGTTGGCCTCAACCAATAATGTAAAGCTCGTGTTATGCTCGTACAAAGCCCTCGCCCTCTCAGGATGAGCAAGTAAGAATAATAAATAACTAATAATCACAAGAGGTATGAACCCTAGGATAACAAACAAGACTATAA
>DRSY01000115.1 GCA_011372335.1 Candidatus Woesearchaeota archaeon
ATTACCAGATGAGAAAGAGGATGAAGAGCATCAGGCAAGGATAACAACTCTTAAGGAGAAGCTTAATGAGATAAAGACTAGGATTAGTGAGGCTAGGAAAGCAGGTAAAGACCCTTTCATAGCAGATCTTTGGATAAGAAATGTCAATGCCAAAATCAGGATAGCGAATATAACGCATGAAAAGAAAGATTATGAGAAAGTAGAAAACATTTTAAACAAGGCTGAATTAGAACTTGAAGAAGCATTAAAACAAGAAGATGTTGATGTGAAGAAAGAGATTGAGGATAAGCTAAGAAGGCTGCTTGCAAAGGAAACAGGGAAGTCGGTTGAGGAGTTAAAAGTATGAATAATAGAAAATAAAGAAGAAAAAGGTAAGAAGAAAGCTAGAAAAATAAAGCTAGAAAAATAAAAAAGAGGTGAGGAATTGGGCTTGTTCGGAAAGAAGAAGCTTGACCGCGATGCAATAATAGCAAAGGGTATTGCTGACGCAGAGGCAGAAGCAGCAGCATCCGAGCAGGAAAAGAAAGAGGAAACATTTAGCTCTGGCAACCCCAAACTAGACATGGAGATTACTAGGATAAAAGCCCAGCTAGAATCATTTAACGAGATCAGAAAAGCTAATTCTGAGAGGTTCGCCAGGATAAGCGAACAAATAGGAGAACTCAGAGGCATGATAATGGATACTAATAAGACCATGTCTAAGATAGAGGTTAGTGCTACTAAGGCCATAGACCTTGTTGAGAGCGTGCAGCCAGAGAAGCTTATGATAGAGATAAGAAAGCAGGAAGGAAAAACAGAGGCTCTTAAAGCTAATATTGAGAGTAATGAAGCCATGATGAAAGACATAATGGAAGAACTCAAAAGGATAAGACAACAAATGAACTTCTATAAAGGCATAGAACAAGTTGCTAAGCTCAACGAGGAGGTCAAACAGGAGATCCTAGAGGCTAAGAAAATCGAAGCAACTATTGAGAGACACGCTGACAAGGCAGAATCAATCTTCCTGGACTTAGAGAAAAAATTCGCGGAATTTGAGAAATTCGAGAGAACAGTGGAGGACTTAGAGAAGACTTTCCATGCAATACAAGGAGATTTTGATAAGATGAAACTACAGCTAAGTAAGAAAGCGGATAAGAAAGAGTTCGGTAGCCTAATGGATAAGTTCACAGAGTTCGAGAAGCACACAGGAAACATCTTAAGACTCCTGGATGAACGTTCAAAGCATATGAAGAACGAGCTAAAAGTAACACTTCGAAAAATAAAGGAAGAGCTTAAGAAGAAGCATGGCATTCTTATTGATGAAACAATTATCAAGGAGGAGAGGCTTCCATCTGAGGAAAAGAAGTACCTTGAAAGTATAAGTAAAGGAGGTTATAGAGGAGAAGAAGGAGAGACGATTACTTCAGGAGAAAAAAAAGAGGGGTTAAAAAAAGAAGGCGACTCCGAAGACCAGACAGGAGGTGTGGAAGAACAGAAGGTGAAGGAAGCGAAAGAAGAAAAGCCTAAGAAAAAAAGCCCTGGTCTTATTGATGTGTTAAAAAAGAGGAGGATAATAACTAAGAAGCTGAGTGACGAAGAAGAAGAGCCTGAGAATAGGAAAGAAAAAGAGGGGGGTGAGGAAGATAAAGAGGAAAAAGAAAACCCTCCTTCTGAAAGCAGCTCTTGATTTGTTATGATTCGTTAATGTTTATTTAAATCTTCATTTAAAGCGTTTTAAACTTTTCATGTTCGGTGTGCGACGCCAAGGAGAGCAAAAAAATGCATGAAACAATAATTGCAAAGAACATTCTTAGGGAAGTAAGCAAAAAGGCAAAAGGCAGGAAAGTAGAATCAATAACCATAGAGGTCGGTGACCTTGCTCATCTACCAGCACACCAGCTTAAGGACTTCTTAAAGAACATGGTTGACTTTGATGTGGTTGTGAAGAGAGTAAAAGCAAGAGTGAAATGTGGGTGTGGATATGAAGGAGAGCCTAGAATTCTTGCTCATGAGCATGACTTCACTTTGTTTGAATGCCCGAAATGCCATAACCTACCCGAAGTGTTGTGCGGAGAAGATATTGTTCTGAAAGAGATTAAGATGAAATAAAAACCCGCATTATATCCTTGAAGATATAATATTAGCATTAATCGAAACATTTATAAATAATTTATTCTAATAAAAACATAGTATTATACCTATAAAGATATAATAATCAATAAATTTGATTGGGTCTTATAGTGGTGGGTAACGAGTTAGAACAAGAAATAATCAGTCTGTACATTAAAGACATTAGTTCCATCTACAGCATAAACCAAATAGCTCATAGACTAAGAAAAAAATACCCTTACATCAACAAAAAAGTAACAGCACTCATAAACAACAAAATTTTCAAGAAGACAATAATAGGCAGATCCTACCTATGCTCATTAAACCTCGAAAATGACGAGACCATATACCTACTCATACTAAACGAGATAAAAA
>DRSY01000032.1 GCA_011372335.1 Candidatus Woesearchaeota archaeon
GGGTAATAGGCTGTGGTATTGAGAACAAGCTCATCATTAAAAAAGCTGTTTCTAAGAAGATAAGCCAAATACTTGAGAAAGCTTTCATCTCAGAAAGAGAAGTCTATGACTTGGTGAGGAGCTTCTTCAAGAAATACCTCGGAATTGATTATGAGTTCACACGCGAAGAACTCTTAGACGAGCTAAGAAGAGTTTACATCCCAGCAGAGCTACAAAGCAGAGTAGAATCCCTTTTTAACAATATCTCAAAAATAGAGCATACCAGCAAAGCCTTCCCAAGAGAAGAACTTGAAAGAATCCTTGTTGAGTTCGAAGGAGTGGTTGATGACTTAATCGTGTCTCATTACGAGAAAGAAAAATCGTTCTGGAAGAAACTAAAAGACAAAGTCCACCAATTCTTCTCTCAGAAGCACAAAGGAATGCTTGACATTGACGAATCCGTGTTATCAGAGAATGAGCGAGTCATTGTTAAGATGAACATGCTCCTAGACAATTCAAAACGCTTGCTTAACAAAGACCTGGGAAAAGCCAAAGAAGCCTACCAGGAACTCCTAGAACTATATAATTCTCTGAGTGAAGACAGAAAAAAAGCTTATTACAAGCCAGTCCAAGAGCTTTACAACATGATTAAGACCAAGCAGCAGGAATCAAGAGAGGAAACCCCTGAAAAAACAACAACGCAAAAAAAATAAGGTTATTGAAGGATAATTAAGACAAAGAAATAATACAAGCTCTCCCTAAGGCCAATAAGGCTTCACCACTTCTTCCTTGGTCTCCTCCTCTGCCTCCTGCTCTTTATGAGCACGCACAGCCTTAACCTTCTTCGCCACCAACACCCCGACAAGTATTAGCCCTGCTAAGCCAAGGAATGCTAAGAAGTACTTCAGATTCTCTTTTTCTAAGAACCTCTTCATAATACTCCTGGGTTGCTGCTCAACTTTCTTTGACACACTCACAAGGTACTTGCAGCCCTCAATAACACCGCTCACTATCTTCGCAGCCTCTTCTTCAGAGCCTTGTCTAAGCTCCTCCCTGGCCTTCATGAGAAGCTCGTTAAGCTCTAAGCACTCAGGGTTCTCATTAAGCAAGTCCTGCGCAAAGGTTACCTTGGTCTCAACATCCTCTCCTTCCCTTGACTGTTCTATACTGTTAAGCATTACAAGAGCAGAGTCCGAGGCTTTTGGATTACTCACATTAGCAGTTATCTTAACCTCGTAGTTCTCTCCGAGCCTGTAATTATTAACCAAGAGGGTTATGTTCTTATGCTCCCCGACTCCTAACTCTTCGAAGTAGTCCTCTGTAAAGCTAAGATTAACGTACGACGCATTAGTGCTTGCATTAATAACTACTTCTTGAAGCGAGGTATTCCAAGTGTTCTTTATCGTTACTGGTATCAGCACCGTCTTATTCTTATAAATAGTTACTAGCTCAGGAACAACTATTTCTATTGCTTGCGGCTTCTCCTCTTCTTTTCTCATCGGAATAATCACGGACCGCGTCCTACCACCACCGCCGCCTGTGCTTGGCGTAGGCTCTTCTACTTGCTGGGTTGCGTTAGGCACCGCAGTAACATTAATCAGTACCACGTTACTAGTGTTGCTTAAGCCTCCGCTATCATAAGCCGTGAACACCACTGTACAACTCCCAATCTCTTCCGGCACAACACGCACCGAGTGACCAGTGATGCTTATTGTCGCAACACCGCAGCTACTCACATTATAGTCAAGGGTTGAACTCTCATTAGTATCAAAATCATTATTCCCATTAATATCATCATCAGGGTCTATGAAGTGGACACTAGTGGTTTTCTTCAAGTAATCCGTGAAGATAGTAGTAGCGTTCACACTCATATTATTAAGAGGGTTTAATAGGAGGGGAGCTCTGTTAAGATTATCAACTGTTACAACCCACGTCCAAGAACTATTCTCATACATATCATCGCTTACAATAACAGTGATATTATAGTTCCCTGAGGAGAAGAAGCCATAACTAATATTAAGGTAACTATTAGTGCTATTCAGACTCCCATTAATATACCATGCGTAGCTCAGGTTCTCATGGGCTGTTGTGTCATCAGTCACGGTTATGTTATACACCACGCTCCTATTCTCAGAGAAGTTTATAGATGTCTGGTTGCTCCCATTGAACAAGCTCGTGCTTGCAAAGTTGAACACTGTCTGGGAGCTCACAGGCCTCCCATAAGGCATTACCTTGGTGATGTTCGGAGGATTAGTCTTAGCAAGAACAGTGAAGTTCTTCACCACGTAATCAGAAGCATTATAGTAATCAATTACACTGATGTTATACGAGTAATTACCAGCATCCCCTA
>DRSY01000116.1 GCA_011372335.1 Candidatus Woesearchaeota archaeon
ATAACAGGTTCTTTTATGCCTAATGGCTCGGTTAGTTCCGGTCTAAAAATACCTGCTCCTGCGAGTTCCATCCACCCGAACTCAGGATGCTTTGCTGATACTTGCACAGATGGCTCTGTGAAAGGGAAATAATCAGGAAAAAACTTTATTTCCTTTGCTCCTGTCATCTCAACCACAAAATCTTTGAGTAAGCCTAACAAATGCTTAAAGTTAAGATTATCCCCGATAACAAAGCCTCCTAGCTGGTTAAACTCCACAGCATGGGTTGCGTCAATCACATCTGGTCTAAAGCACCTCACTAATGAGAAATATTTGCCAGGGACCTCAATCTTTTGGATTAGATACCTGGGTGAAATCGCGGTGTCATGTGCTCTGGGCATAAGCTGAGAAGCAATTTTTTCACTCCACTTATACTGCCAACCCTTAGATCCTGTGTTAGCGCCGTTCTCATGAGCTGCTCTCACAGCCTCCACAACCTTTCTTACAGGAAGCCGCCCATACCGAGGCTTCTTTATACGATAAGTAGCGCTCCACGTCCTCGCAGGGTGATTCTGAGGCTGAAATAACGCATCAAAATTATAGAACTCTAACTCTATGATAGGCCCCCACATCTCCTTAAATCCCATCTCAACAATCCTTTGTCTTACATTCTCAACGAACTCTGCGTAAGGATGCCTTTTACCCCCGTAGACTTTAGGCACCTTTGCATTGATATCATACCCTCGGAACTCCTTGTTCCTCCAAGAACCTGTTTTAAGCATGGCCGGAGTGAGTTTCTCAATGCTTCTCACAGAACCAAGATTACTAGTAACAAGTTTTTTTCCAAGGTCTGAGAGAATAATAAACCATTCTTTTTTTAAGACCTGTTTAAGCATATCTTTACGTTTTCTCAGGTTCTCAAATGCGAACCGCTCTTCATCTCTTAACTTCGCTGTCTCAATTTCGCCTTCAGATATTCTCTTTAAAAGCTTTTCTTCCAAAGACCCTCTTTCAAGGAGTTTCCTTCCATTATCATTAATACTGATAACCATTCCTTTCCCAATATGTATGGCTGCTTTGCTTTTTAAAAGCCCTATACAAGCATTCACTTCTTGTTCTGTAAGACTTGTTTCTTCCTTTATCTTACTCAGCAGCTTTGCTTTGTTCTTGATGCTTGTTAAAAAAGCCTTCTCTGGGAGGCCTCTTTCCAAAGCTTTCATCCCGTTCTTTCCAAGCCTAAGAACTTCTTTCACATCCTCTTTTATCTTAAGCACTTCTTTGCTCTGGAGCCACTGTAAAGCCCGCATAACCTCAACATCTTTTAAACCGCTCTTCTTCACGAGTTCAGAGAAAACAGAGGTGTGTCTGAGCAAAGGAATTATCCTTCTTTCAAGAGGATGCAACGTCTTGATAAGCTCTTTAATATCATTCATATATCTCTTTTGTTATTGAATAGAGGTATATAAAAGTATTGGTTGGTTTAAATAAGAAGAAACACTGGTAAGGAGAAAAAGGCCGCACCTATAAAAATTATTAGTGAAAAAATAAAAAAATTCTTTTTTACTTCTTTTTGGGGTTCAGACCTTGGCTTTAGCCTTCTTTTTCATGGATTTCCATGCAAGTTCAAACATCTCTTCAAGAGCTTTTGCAAAGAAGGGAGTGTTAATCCAAACACCTATGTCGTAGGTTGGGTGGACCTCTGAGTCATCCATTATCATAAAAATTAATTCTTTACCGTCAACAATTACAAACCTTGCTTTGCTGTTAGTATGCCTAATCTCTGCAACACCCGCCATGTCTTTCACTGCTTTCTCTGCTTCCTTAGTAGTTATAGGAGCAGCTATTCTTATCTTAACCCCTCTCTTCTTTATCTGTTCAAAGACAGGTTTTAGACCTTCAATTTTTCTTACTAAGCCTGAGGTGGTGGTCATTATAGTGACTGTTTTCTCAGCGTTTCTAATCGTTAATTCTAAGTGGTTATACAGGTTGTGTCTGCCTTTTAAGGATCCTGATAAGTCAGAAGGCTCTATTAGCTCCACTCCTTGAGTGTGCAGGGAGTTAAGCTCTTGTATGACATCTGTTTTTTTCAGATTTTCCAGTCTCTTCACTCTCTCCTCTGCTTCTGCTTTCATATTCTTTTTTACACGCTCCACCACTTCTTTTGGTGGTACAGCAATGTATTTTATTGGCTTGCCAAGCTTCATAACCACAAAGCCTTTTTTTTCTAGGCTTTCAAGGATGTCGTAGCTTCTGCTTCTCGGCACATTGGCTATGTCGCTTAGTTCGCCTGCAGTACTCACCCCTCTTGATAGAAGAGCCGTCCATATCTTTACC
>DRSY01000053.1 GCA_011372335.1 Candidatus Woesearchaeota archaeon
CTCCGAACACCCACCCAGAGAGTAATCTTCTTCTCAATCACTGCGCTTGGTATTAGCTCTATCATCACTCAAGTCGTTGTCATGCGGGAATTTATGAGTGTCTTCTATGGTAACGAACTCGTCTTCGGAGTGATACTTGCTAACTGGCTTCTCCTCACAGGCCTAGGGAGTTATCTTGGCAAATACATTGATAAGGTTAAGCATAAAGTTAATCTTCTAATCACTGCTCAGATCCTAATAGCTATTCTCCCTGTTCTTCACATAATCATGATAAGGGTTATGAGGACTAAGTTCTTCTTACCAGGTCAGCTTATCAGTATAGGAGGCGTGTTCATAACATCCTTGGTACTCCTGCTCCCCTACTGCTTAATCTCAGGCTTCCTCTTAACCTTGTTTGTTGTTATTTATTCTGATAAGGGTGGCTCCAGACAAATAGGCGTGGTTTACTTCTTAGATAATATCGGTGATATTCTGGGCGGCTTAATCTTTAGCTTCCTCTTAATATACGTGT
Source organism: Candidatus Woesearchaeota archaeon (assembly GCA_011372335.1). GTDB lineage: Archaea > Nanobdellota > Nanobdellia > Woesearchaeales > SM23-78 > SM23-78. The sequence continues at coordinate 512 of DRSY01000053.1, forward strand.
TTACCCACTTCCAGTCAGCTTATCTTATCTTGTTCCTTAACTTAGTAGCAGCCTTAGCTGTGAGTATTTATTTCAGGAAAAAAGTTTTTATAATACTCTTAGGCGTGGTTATTGTTGTATCGATAAGCATAATTCTCACTGCTGACCTGGACGTTGCTTCAACAAAGATAATGTTCCCAGGTCAGGAACTTGTTTATAAGGAGAACTCGTTGTACGGCAGTCTTGTTGTTACGAAGTCAGAGGACCAGCTGAACTTCTTTGAGAACGGTGTGCCTTTGTTCACCACAGAGAATACTATGAATAAAGAGGAAACAGTTCATTATGCTATGAGTCAAGTTAACAACCCTGAGAATGTGCTGCTCATCTCCGGCGGTATCGGGGGTACTACGAAAGAAATATTAAAGTACGGTGTGGAGAGAATTGACTATGTTGAGCTAGACCCGCTTATTCTGAAGCTTGGAGAAGAATACACAAATAATCTTGATGATAAGAGGATTAACCCGGTCATAAGTGATGCCCGGCTATACGTTAAGAAAACAGAGAAAAAATATGATGCTGTGATTATTGACCTCCCAGACCCAAGCACCGCTCAGATTAACCGCTTCTACACAATAGAATTCTTCAAGGAGTTAAGAAAGAAGATGAGAAAACAAGGGGTTATGAGTATTAGTATTAGTAGTTCTGAGAATTATATGAGTCCTGAAACCCAGAGGCTTAACTCTGTGCTGTACAACACTCTAAGAGCTGTTTTTAAGAACATAATCATCATCCCAGGTGATAAGAACTACTTTGTTGCTTCTGATAAAGAACTAAGCTATGATATTGCTAGCCTGTTAAGAGAAAAGAATATCAGTACGCGCTATGTTAACGACTATTATCTTAGCACTAAGATCACCAAGGACAGAGTTGATTACGTGATGAACTCGCTTATAGAGACAAGGATTAACAAGGATTTCAAGCCTATCAGTTACTACTACCACTTGCTCTTCTGGCTCAAACACTTCAATACTAATTACGTTCTCATCATACTACTAGTAATAGTATTACTGACCCTCTTGTTATCAAGGATCAAGCCAATCCCCTTCGCTATCTTCACAACAGGGTTTGCTGCTTCTTCCCTTGAAGTAGTCATACTCATAGGCTTCCAGATTATCTACGGCTTTGTTTATCATAATATCAGCTTAATAATAACATGTTTTATGCTCGGCCTTGCTCTTGGCTCTTACTACATGAACAAGCATCTCAGAAAGAAGAATACTAAGAGCCTTGTAAGAATCGAACTCTTAATATTCATTTACGCAACACTCCTCCCTCTCATCTTAATCCTTTTATCAAGATTAGGAGGTAACGAGCTCATCTTCTCACTAACCAAGATAATAATACCCTTACTCACAGTCATCCTCGCAGTCCTCGTAGGGATGGAGTTCCCGTTAGCAGCCAAGCTTTATTTTAAGAATACGAAAAAGCTCGCAGGAACAGCAAGCGCGTTGTACGCCTCTGACCTCATAGGAGCTTGTCTCGGCGCCCTCCTCATAAGCGCACTCCTAATACCCTTACTAGGACTCATCTGGGTATGCATACTAATAGGGGTGCTTAACCTTATCAGCGGGTTTGTTATATGGATTACCCAGAGAAAAAGTTAAGAAAGAAAAAAAAACATAATTTTTTTTATTTTTTATTCAAACTCTAGTTCTAAGCCACCAATCCAACCCGCAACCAAGTTATAAACCCAAGCTCCAACGGCGCCGCTTATAAATCCTAGAACCGCATAGAAGACGGGCATAACAATTATTC
>DRSY01000025.1 GCA_011372335.1 Candidatus Woesearchaeota archaeon
TAATAAGAGGTAAGCCTAGAATGGGACTCTTTAAAAAACACATCCCCTCCTTTACACCTCTAGAAAAAAAAGTTAAGCAGAGATCATTAAATTACGAGAATGCTCATGAAAAAGCCGAACACGTGCTTAGAGGCCTCGAAGAACTAGAACACATAATGCTTAAGAACCTAGGCGAGAAAGGCGCAGAAGCATTAATAAAGAATGAGCTTAGGAAAGACTTTGAGTTCTTAAACTCCCGTATCAGTCTTAACCATTTTGACGAAGTAAATGCTTGTATAAAAAAAATAAAAGATAAGATTCAAAGCATAGTGTTGTCTAAGAACCAAGTGTACTTTCAGCACGCATAACATCTAAAAAACACTTCTTTCTCTTAATTCTCTTTTAATCTTCTTTAATAATTCCTTTATACTTTAATAAACTTTATATTCTACTTAGAACTTCTTCTACTTATGAGATTTGCTCATCTAGCAGACATCCATATAGGGGCGTGGAGAGACCCTGCTCTTAAAAAGCTTACCTTAGAGGCTTTTAGAAGGGCGATTCACATAATACTTGAGAAAAAAACAGATTTTGTGCTTATCTCCGGAGACTTATTTAATACTGCGATGCCGTCACTAGACCACTTAAAACAAGTTGTTATTCTGCTGAAAAGGCTTAAGAAACAAGGCATTCCTGTATACACTATACCTGGAAGCCATGATTACAGCCCGTCTGGGAGAACAATCCTTGATGTGCTTGAAGAAGCAGAACTATTAGAGAATGTTATGAAAGGAGAAGTAATAAATAATAAGCTAAGACTAAGTTTCGTGACGGATAAGAGTACAAAAGCAAAGATTACAGGCGTTATGGGTAAGAAAGGGAGTCTGGAGAAGAAGGATTACGAACTATTAGATATTGATAGCTTAGAGCAAGAACCTGGTTTTAAGATTTTCATGTTTCACACAGCCCTTGATGAGCTGAAACCAGAAGAATTAGAGAAGGCTGACTCAATACCAGTAACAGAGCTACCAAGAGGCTTTGACTACTATGCAGGCGGTCATATCCACATTGTTGAACACAAAGACTTAGCCGGGTATAAGAACCTTGTTTATCCAGGACCTGTTTTTCCTGCTAATTTTTCAGAGTTATGGAAGCTTGGAAGAGGCGGATTTTATATCTATGATAATGGTAAGCTCGAATTTCAACCCATTAATATAAATAATGTTTACAAGGTAGATCTTAATGCAGAGAATAAGACTTGTGAAGAGGTTAACCATGAGCTTGAAGCAAGCATACAAGGCAGAGAGTTCAACAACACAATCGTTCTAATCCGTGTTTCTGGTAAGCTGAGAAGTGGTAAGCCAAGTGATATTAATTTCAAAAGCTTCTTCAAAGAGCTTTATAGTAAATCAGCTTATTTTGTTATGAGGAATACTGCTAAGCTCTCATCACAGGAATTCGAAGAGGTAAGTGTTAGTGCTGGAACAGCAGAACAGATAGAAGAAGAATTAATCAAGGAGCACTCAGGTAAGACAGAGACCTGTTTTACAGATAAAGAAGAAGATATTATAAGAACCTTGATTAGGATTATGAGTGCAGAGCAAAGAGAAGCCGAGCGTAAGTACGAGTATGAGGCAAGGATAAAAAAAGAAGTTGATGAAGCCCTAAACATCTAAGTAAATGAAGAGCAACTCTTAGATCAGCACTATTACTTATTAATCTCCGTGTTTTGCTTTAACTCCTCTAATTCTGAGTTAAAAGCATTCACCAGCTCTTCATCAATATCTACCAGGATTATTCTTTTAAGACTCTTAAAGCTCGTATCATTAATCGCTTTGAGAATGGTATGAGCTGCTTCTGCCTTGTCAACACCACCAACACCGGTTCCCATGCCAGGCATTGCAAGACTCTTAAAACCAGATTTATCTGCTAGTTCAAGAGCAGCCTTAACAGCACATAGCACTTTATGAGCATCTGTTCTTTCCCCTGGGTTATGCATAGTAGGGGCGTGAATAACTTTTTCGCATATCAAGTTCCCTGAGGAAGTGATTACTGCTTGCCCTACTTGTATGGGTGCTTGCTCTATTGCTTCTTCCTCAATAATGCTCCCACCAACCCTTTTAATAACACCTGCCACGCCTCCGCCCATGTAACCAAAGCTATTCGCAGGATTAACAATAACATCTACTTCAACTGTTGTGATACTTGCTTTTTTCACCTCAATAATAGGCTTCATCTCCTTCAAAAGGAGGGAGGGGCTTATTAAAAAAGGTTACTGAAAATTGCGAAAAACATATAAAAA
>DRSY01000071.1 GCA_011372335.1 Candidatus Woesearchaeota archaeon
TGTACTCTTCCTAAAGGGGAAAATATCATATTCAGTTTTTTTATTATTCACTCACAGATATGCTTCTTAATAAGCTCTTTGAGTTCATTAATATGCTCTTCTTTATCTTTTTCCATCTTCTCCCAGAAAGCTTTGCAATCCTCACAATCCAAAGCATCCTTCTTATACATGTTCTTGATACGCCAAAGACTCTTATGCTCCTGTGTGAGTTGCATCATCAGGTTATATACATGGTTGTCATACATTGCCATCTCACCCCCTCTTTTTTTGCTATAATAAGAAAGGCGGGTTGTGCATATAAATATTTCTGTTTTCTTTTATCCTGAAAAATAATAATATTTATAAATCAAACCCTTATTCTTTGGTGTTTATTAGTAGTTCATGCCCGGACGAAACCCTGACTTCGTCTTGACTAACTCGGTTAGTAGGGCTTTTTTTATAGTGCATTAATGGTGCTGAGTATGAACAAAGAGAATGTGCTAAAAGCTCTTGAAACTCTGAAAAAAGAGAGCAAGCAACGGAAGTTTAAGCAATCAGTAGACCTAATCATTGCTCTTAAAGACCTGGATTTTAAGAAAGCCGAGCACCAAGTTGACTTCTTCATAACCCTGCACCACCCCACGGGTAAGAAGGTTAAGGTATGTGCTTTTGTTGGTCCAGAGCTAAAAGATGAAGCTAGCAAAGTCTTTGACAGCGTAGTTCTCCAAGACGATTTTCCTAAGTATGACAAGAGGAAAGCCAAGAAGCTTGCAAAGAATTATGACTTCTTTGTAGCCCAAGCAAATATAATGACCCGGGTTGCTAGTACTTTCGGAAGATACCTGGGTGTTCGGGGGAAGATGCCTAATCCTAAGGCGGGTTGTGTTGTGCCTTCGAAAGGAGCTAATCTGAAAGCACTTTATGACAAGCTACAAAGAACAATAAAGATTTCTGCTAAGAAGGTGCCTTTAATCCAGCTACGAGTAGGCACAGAGGACATGCCTGGTGAACAAGTAGCAGATAATGTGCTCTTCATTTACGACCAGTTAATCCATCACCTGCCTAACGAGAAGCACAACATAAAAGCAGTTTATCTTAAGTTAACCATGAGTAAGCCTGTGAAGCTTGATAAGTAAAGGATTAAGAAGGAAAAAAATGGTAGATGTAACAATTGTGAAGGAAGGAGAACAACCCGAAGATAAGCCTATTATTAAGAGGAAGGGCAGAAAGGATGTTCCTGAGCATAAGAAACAATTAGTGAAGAGGCTTGTGGAGCTTATTGACAGGAATAATATTATCGGGATTGTTAACATGGAGAACCTGCCTGCAAAACAGCTTAATAATATGCGGGCTCAGCTAAGAGGAAGGGTAACGTTACTTATGACTAAGAAAAGGTTTATTAAACTAGCTCTTGAGCAGAGCAAGAAAGAGAACATCAAGGAATTAGAGGAGTATATTAAGGGAATGCCTGCTTTGTTATTCACAAACGAGAATCCTTTTGCTCTCTTCAAGCTAATCAAACAGAACAAGTCAACTGCTCCTATTAAGCCAGGGCAGAGAGCACCGAAGGACATAGTTGTGAGTGCTGGTCCAACTAGTTTTAGCCCAGGCCCGATTATCGGGGAGCTTGGAAGCTTCAGAATAAAAGCAGGTATAGAAGCAGGCAAAGTTGTTATTAAGGAGGACGCGGTTGTTGCTAAGGAAGGCGATGTTGTTAATGATAAACTCGCAGGGCTACTCACAAGGCTTGGTATTGAGCCTATGGAGGTAGGCTTGGACCTCGTGGCTGTTTACGAGAAAGGAAGCATATTAACCAAGGAAGTGCTTGATATTGATGAGGAGGCTTACCTTGAGGATATCCGAAGAGCTGCTGGTGAAGCACTCAGCCTCACAATGTTCGCTGCGATTCCACTAAAAGAGAACATCGAGTTATTGCTGAGCAAGGCTCATAATGATGCTTATACTATTGCGAGAGAAGCAGATATATTAACGAGTGAGACAGTGAAAGAGAAGCTAGCAGAAGCAGAAGCTCAGATGAGAGCTTTGAAAACAAGAATCCCGGATGCTCCGAAGGAGCCTGTAAGAGAAGGAGCGGGAGGTGAAGAGGAAGTGGGAAGCGGTGAAAGCAAAAAAGACGAGGAGAGCACTGGCGGTGAGGATAATAAGGATGATGATAAGAAAGAAGAGCGTGGGAGCAAGGCAGAGGAAGCTAAAGAAGGAATCAGGGAAGAAGGCAAATCAGAAGCCGGACCCGAACTAAGAGAAGATACAAGTGCTGAAACTAAATAATAATCAA
>DRSY01000038.1 GCA_011372335.1 Candidatus Woesearchaeota archaeon
ATATCAGTTAGTTCTTTTAGTGTGTTTTTTCTCATTTTTATCATCCTTATCTTTCTTTTTATTCAGACATTCACTTCCATAATAATCAAAAACTGATATAATAACTTCTTTGAACATCCTTCCTATAGAAGCATGCAGCACGGCCTCTTTGGTAAGGTTCTGCATCTCCACTAGCAGCCGGGGATTTTTCTTTTTCTTAGTTATATTTATTATGTAATCGCGAACCTGTTTAAGAGCCTTTTCTGCCTTGTCATCATTCTCATTAATAGCGTAAAACTCAAATTCTTTGAGGTAATTGAAAAAGGTTTTTTTCTCCTCATCATTAAGCTTAGCCTTATCTCTTATTACCTTGCTCACAGCTCCTCCTGCTTTTATTCCTAGATAAGTTGCTATGCCTGCCTCAGCAGTTGCTACAAGATAAGAGGGAATATCAAGTTTTGCATGTGCGTTTGCCATGCCCACCAGGAAAGAGTTTGTTAATGAAATATTCCTCTCCAGCTTAGAGAGGGCGGATGATAATTCATCAGACTCCTTGGATTTATATAAATTGCACTTGTCTATCTTACTGCAGCCCTTGCATCCCTCTTTTGCATACTCTTCAAAATCCTGTTCAAACCCAATTTTCCTGTCCATAAAAAAACCATAGGCAAAGCCACTAGCAAAGCCATAAATGCTCGCTCCGATTATTCTTTCAAGCGTCATTTTATTACCTAAATGCTTCTATAAACCTCTTCCACTCCTCTTTATTGTTGTATAATTTAAGGAATAATTCATCATCGTTCAGAGCTGCTTGTAAGTCCTTTTTGAACTGCGCTTCACTAGTATAAGCACCTTTGATTGTCTTGTTCTCATCTTGCTACCTCTTACTGGCAGTCAATTGATATTAAGAGTTCTGCCAAGGCATCGCCAAGGGCTCTGTAATCCTTATCTGCATAAGCCTTTTTTATCTTCTTCCAGTCATCGGCATAGTAATCAACATAATCAGAGCGCGCCCTGATATCAATTCTCTCAACCAAAGCACAAGCATTAACTATCTCTTCTGCTCTCTCCTCAAGCAAGGCATAATCTTCTGAGGAGTAATTAAGAAAACTTTTCTCCCTAAGGAAAGGAAAGTTCTCTTCCAGCCACTTCCTTAAATCATGCCTGTGATGCCACTTCACCTCGAAAGGTGTTCTTGAGGTTTTATTTTTTGATTTCATTCTGATTCCCTCAGTTTCTTTTTTATCTTTTCTAATTTAGAAGCATAATTTTTAAATGGGTTTGGTAGTGAAATCTTGGAATCGGGATTCACCTTCACAGTTTGACAATGTTGCTCGCAGCCAGAACAAATAGATACTTTACCTTCACCACATGACTCCCATGAGACTGTGAAAGCAGTTTCTCCATTGCCCTTATTATTGGCCTTAATAATCGTCCCTCTTATGTAGGCCCTTGTATCTTTAGGCGGGTTTTTTGTTGCTTCTCTTATCAATTTATTAGAGACTAGTTTCTCAGTTTTGCCTGCTCTTTCCAAAGCATAGAACAAACCGGTGTCTCTATTAACGTCATGGTACTGCAAGTCAATGTTTCTAAGTAAAGAGTTCGACATATCTAAACCATGCTTAGCAGCATAAGCATCTATCAAAGCCTTCTTAGTAACCCAGTCAACACGGCCAACAAGCTCCAAGGGGTTATCTTCTAGTTTTTCAAGAGTATCTATCCACATATCAAGAATCAGGTCGGTGATTATATCTCTGCCACTGTAAAGCTTATCAGCAGCTTGAAAATACTTTTTCTGAACATCTACAGCCTTAGTGCTGACATGCCCACAACCAGTTTCATCATACATGCCTTTCACAAACCATTCCTTTGTTTGTCTAGATATATTTTTTATATCGTATACAGCATAATCCAAATCATATTTTATTTCAGGTAATTCTCTATCTTCTGCTAGGTCCAATACAAGTCCTGTGGTTCCGAATTTAAGGAAAAGAGCGCTCTCACACATATTAGCATCCCCTAGGATTAGATGTAAACGGTGCCAACCATTAAGTCCGGAAAGGCTTTCATCCTTAGTGCACAGAATAGCTCTATCCCTCGTTGTGCTGTCACCAATAGCATAACGCATATAAGAAGCTCGTTGAGAAATAAGAAAACTACCATAATATTCGTCCAGTTTTCCAGAGCCAGCAAAAATCTGTCTAGTAATAAGAAAAGGAATAATGCTCTTAA
>DRSY01000122.1 GCA_011372335.1 Candidatus Woesearchaeota archaeon
CCTTTCTTAAGATCATCAACAATAGACTCGTACCTGCTGGAATAATCTTTGCCATTACGAGTAATGAATCGAAGATCATCACCTTTTCTTTCAAGCAATATTCTTATTCCATCAACTTTGGGCCCAACTGCCACTGCATCATTATTATAAATAAATATTTCAACATCACCCTCACCAACAAGCTGTGGTTTAAAGTTCGTCACATCCATCATCAAAATTCACCTTTTCTAATTCATCATCAATTATCTTAAACACCCATCTTCCTTTGCCTTGAGAAGAATGAGAGCTTTTGAAATAAACAGCAATCAAAGGAGTAATATTATACTTTGAGCAAACAGGTAGAAGTCCATGTAAACCATTCCTTAAAGAAAAACTTTTTTCCTTAGTGTTTTTTACCTCAACCAAATAAACCCTTTTATTACTAAATAGCACAGCATCACAAACAGCGCCTTTACGCCTGCCAGAAGCTGCAACCCTTTCAGTATGGAAACCTCGTTCCTTCATCAAATTACAAAAATCTCTTTCATACTGTAGATGACTTTTCAATCTCATCAGAAATTACCTCCAACTCCATTTCACCAATCTCGACGATTAATCGTCTAATGCTTGACTTGCCAAGAACAACATCCTCATGATCCTTATACTTATCAAAGAGCTCGCTAAAACGCCTAAGCCGATCAAGCTCTAAATCCTTCTCATACCTTATACCAACACGGTTACAGAATGATCTAAGAAGATCAACTTTTTTCATCCAAAGCAATAAAACACCAGAATGCTTAGCCCACTCAAACAACTTAATACCATTAGGATTATTCATAATAAGAACAGGCGTAAGCTTATGAGACATTGGAATAGGCCTCATATCAAGGCTTCTTCGATGAGAAAGACAACCAACCATAGAAGTAATATACTTCTTCCCAGCACTTCCTAAATACTTGCCTTTCTTATCTCTCTTAATAGAAACAGCAAACCCAAAAATAGGCACTTTCAACAATTGATCATAACAAAACACCAAATAATCTATTGGCTCAGAATCAAACTTCCAAACATCACAAACCCTTTTCTCTTTCTCGTCAGTATATCTCTTAATATCTTTTGGATTAAACCATGAAGGAATCTTTTTAGGAAAATCCTTATTCAAACGAATTTGCAGGTTATACCTTGTCATCAAATACATAACAAAATAAAAGATGGCTTGCTCCTCAAACCCATTGCCAAGAGTAGTCACATCAAGAATACTTTTCACAACCTCTTTCTTATGCAATTTAGGAGCTTGCTGTAACACAAAACTCTCAGGCATGGTACGATTAAAATAATACCTTCTCTGCTTGTAAATCACAACCTTGATCCAGCCAAGACTAATAAACCTGTAATCAAACCAGCTCTTAATCTGATTATAAGTAACCTTAAAACGATCCTTCGTCATATCAATATTATAAATCTCATTAGACTGAGAAATAAGCAAATAAGCACTCCGAACCTCTTTAGGCATAAGCTTAAGAATCTTATTATAAATGGCCTTTTCATCCTTGCCATACACATAACCAGGCTTCCTGCCATGAATCATAGCATTGCCAGGCATCATAAAAGGGCTTCTCTTAATCAACTGCAATTTTAACAGATCATTAAGGCAGGCATAAACATGATCATAATTCCCATAATCCTTATAATACTCCTTTTCCCTAAGCAAATACAAGACTTCAGCAGTAGTATAACCATCCTCTGAATCCATCAAAGCATCAAAAATCTCCTTTTTAACGCCCTGCAAAAACTCCTTCTCATCAGTCCTGCTATTTAACCTCTGAATCTTCTGATTAATATCATCCTGAGTAATACCATAAACAAACACAGAACTACACTTCCGAGCTTTGCTCTGAGCCCGCCTCTTACTCTTAATAATAAGATTATTCTTCAATAACTGCCTTAAATAAGAGCTCACATGACTATTCCTAATGCCCCTGTCCTTGAACGCATCATAAATCTCTTTAGTGATCACTGCCCGTTTTTCAGTTATGAACTTATAAATCTGAAAAGTAGTGCTATTCTTATCCATAGTGATCTTATCTGCCAAGGTCCATACCTCCAGAATTAGTAAGGAATAACGAATATAAAGCACTAATTGGTAAGAAAAATAGTAAACTTAGTAATACAAAAACAAAAAAAGAATTATAACAAGAAAACGAGTTAAATAATGAAGTGTTCAGTCG
>DRSY01000027.1 GCA_011372335.1 Candidatus Woesearchaeota archaeon
AATTTAACTTCACAATAACACACCCCCGTAATACTTGGCTTAGAAAAAAAAAGAATATTAAAAATTATTTTTAAATGTTTTGTTTTTTATAACTACTTCTGAGTTTGAATAATATCCATAAGCTTTTTTTTTAACTAGCACCCTTTAAACCTCTCAGCAGCTTCACCAACTCATTACCGAAACCCTCAGCAGCACCAGGACCATTAGCAGTCACAACCCTGCCATCAACAACAACGCTCTGATCAACAAGAACAGCTCCGCCGCTCTCAAGAGCACTAAGTGATTCAGACGTCTTAAAAACAGTAGCCTTCCTGCCTTCAAGAACCCCTGCTTTTGCGAGTATCATAGGACCTAGACAAATAGCGCCTATAACCTTATTCTTCTCCTTCGCAGCCCTTAACAAGCTCATAACCTCCTCGTGACTAGCAAGCTCAGGAGAACCAGGGCCGCCAACCACCACGACCAAATCATAATCATCAACACTCACCTCCTTAACAGCCAGGTCCGGCTTAACACTGCCTCCAAGAGCACCCCTAGCAACACTTCTTGTTATAGAAGCAACATCGCACTCATAACCCGCGTCTTCAAGGATCGCCTTAGGCTTACCAAGCTCATCATCCTGGTAACCTGTCTGAGCAATCACGAAAAGCACCCTCCCCATAATCTCACCTCTTGTTTCTTGTCCTTGTTCTTGAACAAGCTCTGATTTTTCTTCTTTAAGTACTCCTGGTTCACTAGTACAACCAGCTAATAAGGTAACGAGTAATATAAGAAATAATACTAAAAACAAAATCTGCTCCTTCATATTAAAGAGGATTCTTAAGATTTATTTAAAGTTTATTATGAAAACATATGCTTTTTCAAATTGAATATATCCGCTTGTTCAAGACATAGTAAGCCGCGGGTTAGCCTTTGCTTCTTTTGGGACTGGTTTTTGCTCCAATAATAATAGGAGCCTTTTTCTTTAAAACCAAGCTTAAGAACAAAGCAATCCAACTAAGTTTAGGGACGGGCTTCTTAGCAGTTATCATAGTCCTCTTAATAGGAATAATAGGGCCAGAGACATCAATAGCATCTTTGCCTGTATCTATCGTTTTCTTACTCATAGGACAGCTTATCCTGAAGGAATCTAATGATTAAGATAAGCTTCTGGAGAGGATTCTCACCGGACATCATAGCTAAATGGAAAAGAGACGGGTTTTGCCCGCCAAAATATTGAGTTAAGAAAAGCCCCTGGCCGGACATTCAGAGAAACAGAGTTTTTCTAGGTGATCCGCTCTGCTCCTCATTCGAACCGGCGACCTGCAGATTACTTGCGTGGTTACAAGTCTGCTGCACTAACCGCTATGCTACAGGGGCGTGGTGCAGAGTACAAGAAATTGTTTTAAAAAGCTTTCTATAATCCAACGCTGAGAACACGAACAACCAAAGGAATAACCACTCCTATAATAATACCAACCAATACTTCTCCAAGGCTATGCCCAACATGCTCGTCGAGCCGCTTAAAACCCTTCTTAGCCCTAGTCAACCTATTTATTATTACTGACTGCTCCTGAGTAATCCTCCTCACCTTAAAAGCATCATTAATAACTATTAATCCGAAAACAACGCTTAGCACGAACAAAGCAGAGAATCCCTGCTCCAAGAACAAACCAGTGGATAACGAGACAACACTTATTGTGTGCAGAGACGGCATACCCCCATCATAGAATAACACTCCCACACCAAAACCCTCCTTAGCCCAGAAAACAATTGTTTTCAACAACTTCCCGAACAACCATGCGCACACAACACCAATCACAATCAGCCAAGCCATAAAAAAATAACACCTCCGCCTCCCTCCTCACTCCCATGTGAGTATGTGCATTTTTACGCGTCTCCCGCCTAGTTTTACGTTGATGACGTAGTCGTACAGGTTTTCTACGTCGCCTTTTATTTTGGTTTTCATTAACGGGTATGTTTTGGTTGGTCCTTCGCAGCATGTGTATTCTGTGATTGTGTTCGTGGTTTTGTTTATGAGTGTGGCTGTGAAGCCTTTGGGTCTGTTGTAGCATAGTGGGTGTATGAACTTGCAGGTTTCTCCTGTTGTGAATGTGGTGTTGTGGCATGCTGGGTTGCAGTTCCCGTTGTAGTCTGTGCAGTCTGCGTGGCAGCTTCCGTTTCTTAGTGTGAAGTTTAGTTGTGTGGTTTTTCC
>DRSY01000057.1 GCA_011372335.1 Candidatus Woesearchaeota archaeon
ATGAGGAGGTACAGGATTATCACTATTGAGGACACGCTTGAGTTACCCACTGAGAGTCTGAGAAGCCTTGGTTATAATATTCAGCCTATGAAAGTTGCTTCTGCTCTTACTAAAGGCACAGCAGAGGTTCCTGCGGATGAGGGGATAAGAACAACGCTTAGGCTTGGTGACTCTGCTCTTATTGTAGGTGAAGTTCGAAGTACAGAAGCCAGAGCTCTTTACGAAGCTATGCGTGTAGGCGCTCTAGCTAATGTGGTTGCAGGAACAATCCACGGCGATAGTCCTTACGGTGTTTTTGATAGAGTCGTAAATGATTTAGGGGTTCCTAGGACTAGTTTTAAAGCAACTGATATAATTATCGTTGCTAACCCGATTAGGAGCCCTGATGGTTTGCATAAATGGAGACGCGTCACCCAGATAACAGAGGTGAGAAAGGAGTGGGAGCAAGATCCTCTTAGAGAGCACGCTTTTGTTGACTTGATGAAGTATAATTCTAAAACTGACGAGCTTGAACCAACTGATGAGCTGATTAATGGTGATAGTGATGTGCTTAAAGCAATAGCTGGTAATGTAAAGGAGTGGGCAGGCAACTGGGATGCTGTGTGGGAGAATATTACTCTGAGAGCGAAGATTAAGGAGGAGCTTGTAAGAACCGCTGAGGCTGAGAAGAATCTTGATTTATTAGAAGCAAGGTTTGTTATTAGGTGTAACGACGAGTTTCACAGGATTTGTGATAAAATAAAGGAGAAGGTTGGCAGACTTGATTCTGATAGAATCTTTTTTGAGTGGAAGGAGTGGCTTAAGAAAGAAGTTAGGAAGAAAAGAACTAGCTAGAAGAGGGGTTTTAGGAGCTATACTATTATTTCAATTATTGTTTACTTTTTTGTTTTTGAGGAATACGGGTTTGGATAATGGCAGAAGGAAAAGATACTTTGGATGAACTCAGGGCGAAGTATGAGAAAAAACTAAGAAAGAGTTTCAGAGAAGCAGTAGAAGGAAACCAGGCTTCTGAAAGCCTTGGAGGGGGCGGACCTCTCACTTCAAGAGAGTATTCTGAATTTAAAAAAGAGAGTCTGCCTCATCACCTTAACTTATATGAGAGGCTGTGTAATTGGTCTGAGCGAGTGCTTAAAGTAGAGCCTGATAAGAAGAAGGTGGCTGAGCTTGAGGAAGCAATAAAGATATGCCACTTAGAAGTCACTCCTAGCGGGGTTACTAGTTTCTCGTTACTAGCCCCTATGGTCCTTGCTCTTGTAATAATCCTCTTAACATATGTGCTTCCTTCTCTTATTGTGCCTGGAAGCGGAAGCTTATTCTTTGTGTTATTCGGACTTCTTGCTGCTCTCGGAGTGGTCATGCCTTTGCAAAAACTCCCTTTTTTTCTTGCGAATAATTGGCGTATGAAAGCGAGTAATCAGATGGTGCTATGCGTTTTCTATGTTGTGACTTATATGCGGCATACGAGTAATCTTGAAAGAGCGCTTAGTTTTGCAGCAGAACACCTTGCACCTCCGCTTTCTCTTGATATAAAAAAGGTTTTATGGGATGTTGAGTCAGAAAAATTTGATTCATTAAAAGAGAGCCTTGATGATTATCTTCAGACTTGGCGTAAGTATAATATGGAGTTCATTGAGAGTATGCACTTAATAGAGTCCTCTTTATATGAAACAACTGAGGGTAGAAGACTTGATGCTCTTGATAAGAGTCTTAGCGTTATTCTTGAGGAGACTTATGAGAAGATGCTTCACTACGCTCATAACCTTAAGGGTCCTCTCACTGCTCTGCACATGCTGGGAATAATCCTCCCAATCCTAGGCTTGGTCATTCTGCCATTGCTCGTGAGTTTCATGCCTGAGGTGAAGTGGTATCATCTACTTGTGCTTTACAATGTGGTGCTTCCAATAATAGTTCTTTACCTTGCAAGGAACATACTCTCAACAAGACCCACGGGTTATGGTGAGAGTGATATATCGGAGACTAATAAGGAGCTTAGGAAGTACAGGGATATCCTTGTGCCAATAGGCAAATCAGAGCTCAGAATAAGTCCGGGGGTGGTTGCTTTCATCATTTTTCTAGTCTTCTTCTTAATAGGCTCCTTACCTCTTATGCTACACGTACTTAAGCCTGATTACGACTTAGCTATGACTACCACGGATGGCTTGACTATAATTAACAC
>DRSY01000089.1 GCA_011372335.1 Candidatus Woesearchaeota archaeon
ATGATTAATCTAAGCAGCCCTGTTTTTTTCTTCTTTTCACCTCTGAGCAGTTTAATTCTTGTCATCTTAACCCTTTTTATCTTCCTTTTACTTCGAATAATTGTTTTGCTACGGGTCTTCTTGGATTCTCAATTACGAACACAGTATTATACCATTGCTGAGATATCCTTGCATCTAACTCTCTGAGATCATAATTCCTCATCACTATCCCGCCATTAGTATAAGGCACTCCTTTATTCACTGCTCTTATCCTATCCGGATAATCAGCTCCGCATAACACTATGCCTTGCCCTGTTCTACCCAGCTTCTTATCATAAGAGTTAGGATAATTTATTCCTATGACTCCAGCGCCGTATAAGTCTGGTAGGTTAGGGGAGAAATTCCTGTAAGTCGGGGCGTAGATTCCTTCCGGAGTTGCATGATCCCCTTTCCTTGTCTTAGGCGCAGGGTTAATCCCTGTGGAGCAAGGATACGTCTTCACCTTTCTTACCCCTTTGTTCGAGACCTCGAAAAGGCTTAGTGTGTTCTCAAGCTTGTTAACATATATTATGTTCTCGTAACCCCCTCTGCTGTATACTTCCAGAACTGAGAAGGGAACATCATGATGGGAGTTCTGCGATGATAGACGCGTAGCGTATCTTCTCACTGAATTATTATTTGGATTAGTAGTTACGCTTCTTTCTTCTCCTAGCCCTGCTCTGATTTCAAGAAGTGATGCTCCCCTAGACACTGATTTATTCCCAAGGCTCCTTGATATTCTCAGCTCATTCTTTTCTGCTGGTTTCTTTCTTAGTTCTTTTAATTCATTAAGCTCCTTGGACAGGTCTAGGATGTGCTTCTCTTTTTCTTCTAGTTCCTTCTTACTATGTTTTAGTCTTTCTTCAAGACTTCTTATCTTCTTCTGCTGATGAACAGTTAAGCTTATGACAGGTCTTACTTTCTCATTGTATATCCTTGCTGCTCCAACAGTTACTGAGTTGCAGTGCGTAGCGCTGTAAGTCATTAATCCGATTGTGGCTATAGCAAGGTATTTCTTAAATGTAGGCGGGTAAACTAATTTCCACATCTTCTTTGATATTGTGTAAACCCCTAAGGTTAGCGCTCCCATGCCTATTAGTGCCTTGGTTCCCATGCTCATCTTCTTATTAGACGGGTGTTGCGGTACTTGATTGACTTGCTGTGCTTTTTGTTCTAATCCTTTGGAATCATTCATTCTACCATCCCCCCATCTTACTTTTAGATTGTTCTTGGTTTTTTTGAAGAGCTGTTCATCCCCCTTTCACCAACTCTTTTCTTTTGTTGAAGGAGAAGTGTTTAAAATAAGCATCTATGAAAAAATCGGAGGAATACCGTGGAAATCGGAGGTATTAACAACGTGACCGGAACAAAAAACGCGTGTTTGAATGAGCTTAAGAAAACAACTAAAACAACTAAAAAAAATATTATAAAGATACCTCCAAAAACATAAGAACCTTCTTACTAAAAAAATAAAGCCTCAGAGTAGTAAGTAATAACTTAAATAAGAAAATAAGAACTTCTTTATTCGCAAAAAAAGTCTTCCTTCTTTATATGCTCAATGACATCATGGATTTCAAGCCTAACAATACCGAAACTCCTAATCTCCTCAAGAAAAGAATAAAACTCTCTTATGGTCGGGAACACAGCATCAATCATGAAATCATAAACACTTATTCTGAAAACAGAATTAACATTCACATGATCCTCAAGGTAACTAAGCAACTCCTTACCACCCCTTGTCTTAACAAGCACGAAACTCCTAAAAAAGAATCCTAGCTTATTAAAATCAATAATAGAAGTATGCCTAGTAATAACACCTAGTTCAACCAACCTGTGATAATTATCAAAAACAGTTGTGACAGGTATGCTTGTCTGCTTGCTTATACGAGTGAAGCTCTTCCTCGCATCACCCCTTAGATGCCTTAAAATAAGAAGGTCCTTATTACTTAGATTCATAACAAAAAACAAGTTTAGAACAACCCATTAATAAATCCTTGTAAAGAAAAAACGAAAGAATTTCAGGGAATACGAAAAAATATTAAAAATAATACTCCTTCACAATGCATGATTAGTTGTTATGGCAAAAAAGAATCCTAAGAAAACAAAAGACGAGCTTCTCCTACTAAGAAATAA
>DRSY01000108.1 GCA_011372335.1 Candidatus Woesearchaeota archaeon
CTTGTTAATAAGACAGTAGTAGAAATTACCACAAAAGATATCTCTTTTGAGGAATATTTCAATAATAAAGAAAAATATGATGGTAGAATTATCTCAATTATAGGATATCTGCAAAATAAGCTAGAAGGTAGCGAGAAAGCAGGAGTATACGTCAACTACCTTGTTGACGACTTCAGAAGAAAAATCACTTTAAAAAACTTGGACTCAAACCAGAAATCATTATTCATTAAGAAAGGTACGACAAAAGAAGTATATAAAGTTACAGGGGTGTTCAAAAGAAGATATGGTGGTATAGAACTGGAAGTAAGAGAAATAAATTTGTCTCGAAAAGAGACTCAAGAAGTAAAGAAACAAATTACAGAAAAGCAAAACATTACTGAATCAGTTCAAAGAAGGCATCCACTTAATTTTTCGATAATTATTAATAAAATAAGTAAATTATTCATCAAAAAATGACTGTTTAAGAAGGCATAAGATGGGATTCAAATGTTTTTTAAAAGGTCATAATTGGGTTAAAGTAGGAGGACCAATAAATTGTGGAGGGGGTTCGTTTAAACAAAGACTCAGATGTGTTCGTTGTGGGAAAATAAAATATCATATTTCTTGAAAATGACAAAGAAGAAAAAAAGTCAGAGAATTAAGATTAAACACATGATTATAATCATTGTTCTCCTCATAATCTTCCTTCTTATTCTGGCCTACGCTGGTATTAATGGAAGAGAGAAAACAGAGCTTGAAGAACAAGAAAAGCTTGTAAGACCCCCCGCAGTGGCAGGCACGTGGTACCCGTCTGATAAAGCCTTACTAAAATCTCTTATTAATGACTATCTTAGAAGAGCAACCAAGAAAGAGATTAACGGGGAGATAAGAGCGCTCATCGCGCCACACGCAGGCTACCCTTACTCAGGGCTAGTAGCTGCGAATGGTTTCAAACAATTAGAAAAGGATTATGACACAGTAATCCTTATAGGCCCAACTCATCACTACCCATTCATAGGAGCCTCTATACCTAATTATACTCATTACAGCACGCCAATAGGAGAAGTCAGAGTAAGCAGTAAAGCAAAAGAGATGCTAAAAGAAAACCTTATTAATACTGTGCTACCAGCTCATACTAAGGAGCACTGCTTAGAAGCAGAACTCCCCTTCCTACAAGTAGTACTAGGAGACTTTGAGATAATACCTATCATAACTGGGAGGGTGAGCCCAGAGGAACTAGCAAGCACCATCATGAAATATATTGATGATAAAACCCTGATCGTTGTTAGCAGCGACCTCAGCCACTACCACCCATACACAGAAGCAGTAAGCCTTGATAAGAAATGCAATGATAACATCCCAGCACTAAACATAGAAGCAGTAAAGACTATGTGCGAGGCTTGCGGTAAGACCGGAATACTAACACTGATGCACATCGCCAAGGCGAAGGGATGGAAAGGAATGCTTATTGATTACAAGAACTCAGGCGACGTAACAGGTGATAAGAGCCGAGGAGTGGTAGGGTACTCAGCAATAGTCTTCTATGAGGAAACCCTGAGTGCTAAGGAGAAAGAATACTTGTTAAGCCTGGCAAGGAACACCCTTAAAGCTTATCTTAGCACAGGGAGAAAACCAGAAGTGAACGACGAAGAATTAACTCCTAATCTTAGGAAGGTGCAGGGATGCTTTGTAACCCTTAATAAGAATCATAGGCTCAGAGGATGCATCGGCCACATCCTACCCCAAGAAGAGCTTTACAAGTGCGTTATTGATAACGCTGTTAATGCTGCTGTTAATGATAAAAGGTTCAAGCCAGTGGTTTATGACGAGCTAAGAGACATACAAGTAGAGATCAGTGTATTAACAGTTCCTGAGGAGCTAAGGTATGACTCGCCTAACGACCTCTTAGGGAAACTCAGACCTAGCATTGACGGTGTTGTCCTGAAGAAAGGCTGGCACCAAGCAACCTACCTCCCACAAGTATGGGAGCAAATCCCAGAGAAACAAAGCTTCCTAGCAAACCTCTGTGTCAAAGCAGGACTAAGCCCTGAGTGCTGGCAAGACCCAGAACTCAAGGTGTACACCTACCAAGCACTAGTGTTCGGAGAAGAGTAAGATTATAAGCTCTCCTCAAC
>DRSY01000149.1 GCA_011372335.1 Candidatus Woesearchaeota archaeon
TCATTAATATATTTTTCTGTTTAAAAAGCTGAAAAGTTGATGTTGTGCTTCTTATCAAAAAACATGGTTTTTTTAACCGAAAACATTTAAAACAAAGAAGCATATCTTGTTTTAAAGAGGTGAGTGGTTTGTGAGGCACAAGATAATTAAGCTTTATGAAAAAGCTGAGAAGAAAGGCTTTGCCCTCGGAGCTTTTAACTTCTCTACTAATGAGATTCTTCAAGGAGTAATTAGTGCTGCTAGTAAGCTTAAAGCACCTGTAATCATTGCTATGAGCGAGGGAGAGCGAGCATTCTTTGGGTGTGAGGAAAGCGTGGCTGTGTATAATGCTATTAAGAAGAAGCACCCTCATATCATTCTTCACGCGGATCACACAAAGTCTTTCAAGGAGTTAAAAAAGGTTATAGCTGCTGGTTATCCCTCTGTTCATTTTGATGGTTCAAGGCTTTCTTTTAGGCATAATGTAAGGGAGACGCGAAGAGCAGCTGATTATGCTCATGCAAATCATGTGTTTATTGAAGGGGAGCTTGGAGGAATAACAGGGGGTTCAACAACTCATAATGAGAGATTAAGAGATGTGCTTACAACAGATATGCTGACTGACCCTGAGCAGGCAAAGGAGTTCGTGGAACTCACAGGTGTTGATTCTCTAGCAGTGAGTGTTGGGAATGCTCATGGTATCTGGGTGGATAAGCCAAAGCTGGACTTTAAGAGGATAAAGGAAATCAAGAAAAAGATAGGTAAGTTCCTTGTACTTCACGGGGGGTCTGGTATTAGTCCGAGTAGTTTCAGAAGAGCTATAAGTCTTGGGGTTAATAAGATTAATATTAACACAGAGATAAGGGTGGCTTATGCTCATGCGCTCCTTAAAGGGTTGCATAAAAGAAGGGATTATGTGCCGTATCATTACATGAAGGATGTTATTAGCGCAGTTTCTAAGGTTGTTGAGAAAAAAATAATCATTTTTAAAGCAGATAATAAGATTTAAGGATCAGGAGATTGGAGAAGAGGGTGAACAGAGTTAATTAAGTTTGATTAATTAAAATAAGCTATAAAGTTAAAGCAGGGGTGTGGTGGTGTATTTTAAGCACAGCTCGAGGGGTAAGGGGGGAGAAAAACTATGAGTATGGTAATCGGGGTTGACTTAGGAGGGAGTAAGATAAAAGGCATATTAATGGATGAGAAAGGAAGAGTTATAAAGCAGTATAGAAGACCAACCCTGGCTCATAAGTCAAGAAAAAAGATTGTTAAGAATATCATTGAGGTGATTAATTATTTAAGGGTGCGAGGTGTTAAAGGAGTAGGAGTTGCTAGCCCGGGTTTTGTTCTTCCTAATGGAAGAATGACTTGTATGCCTAATCTGAGTAAATTGGAGGGTTATAAGCTTAGGGAAGAATTGGAGAAGGAGAGTGGCTTAAAAGTTTTCTTAGAGAACGATGCTAATTGTTTTGCCTTAGCAGAACACAGGAGGGGGTCTGCGAAGGGGTATAAGCATTCTATTGGTGTGATCATTGGCACGGGTGTTGGCACAGGTATAATAATTAATAATCAGATTTATAGAGGTGTTGCTGGTGGTGCTGGTGAAGCAGGCCATACATATCTCCTAGTAGATAACAAAGTAAAAACTGTTGAGGATTTAATATCAGGACCAAGCATAGTTAGGAGGTACGAGGAGGTTAGTGGAAAAAGAGCTTATACTCCGCGGGTCATCCTAAGAAGCAGAGACCGGTATGCAAGAAAAGTGTATGATGAAACCGCGTTTTATATAGGCCTGTTCTTTGCGAACCTCATAAATATTTTTAATCCTGAGATTATTGTGGTCGGGGGTGGCGTGAGTAATATTCCTTTCTACTCTGATGTTAAGAAAGTTGTAAAGAAGTATGCGCAGCCATTCATGGGAAAGGTGTGTGATATAAAAAAGAATGGTCTGGGTGATGACTCTGGGGTGATAGGAGCAGCAGAGCTTGTTCTCTCTAACTAAAGTTCAATGTCTCTTTACAATGCCGGCCTTCTTAAACGTTGATTCTCACATTGTGAATTTAGAAAAACATTTATATATCGCTGTCTGAGTAATGAGTAAGCATAGGACATGGCTTTAGGA
>DRSY01000110.1 GCA_011372335.1 Candidatus Woesearchaeota archaeon
ATCAGGGATCAAATAAAAAAGAGAAAAAAAGAAAAATCATTTAAAAAGGAGAGAAAAAAAATTTGGTGGGGTGATATCAGTGAAATGTCCTGTCTGGCTTAGCTGGGTAGTCCTTATAATAGGTATTTTATACCTAATAAAGGACATTATGGCTTGGACAGAGTGGTGGAGCCTTAACTGGTACACTGCGATGTTCATCCTCCTAGGACTCGGAGGAATACTAAAAAAGAATAAAAAGTAGAGCCGACCAGCACGCGAAGAGCAGAGAAAAGAAAAAAATATTATCCTCTTCCAAAGTATTTTAAAAGATAAAAAAATATTTTTATTATTTTTTTTCAAGCTTCCTGGATTTTTCATTACTCCGTTAATAGTAAAGCACTAATACACAACCACATAAGCCCTGCCTAACTTTCATCCCAGCACAAAAAAAGGAAAAAACAAAAAGGGGGATCGTTGGTTCAACGAGTTAGAGCTGAAAATAACAATAAAAAGGAATAAAGACAGAGTAAAACTAAAAAGATGAGAAAAAAGAAAAACGAGGGAGAGCTTTGAGAAAAGCAAAAGAAAGAAGTAGTACTAAGAAGCTGAGGAAAAAGAGCAGAAAGAAAGAAAAAGAAAAGAAAGACGCTAAGAAAAAGGTAAGAGAACAACAAGACACCTCTAAAAAGAACAAAAAGAGCTCTGGGGGAG
This sequence comes from Candidatus Woesearchaeota archaeon, assembly GCA_011372335.1. Lineage (GTDB taxonomy): Archaea > Nanobdellota > Nanobdellia > Woesearchaeales > SM23-78 > SM23-78. Next base: position 691 of record DRSY01000110.1, read on the forward strand.
TTGAGAATAATTCAAAGAAATCAGAACTAGGCATTACTGTTAGTAAAACCAAGAATTTCGGTGAATGGTACGCCCAGGTAATCCAGAAAGCGGGTTTAATAGAGTACAGCCCTGTTTCTGGTTGCATGGTAATAAGACCTTATGCTTATTCTATATGGGAAACCGTGCAGGAATTCCTAGGTAAAGAAATAAAAAGGATGGGCGTTGAGAATGCTTATTTCCCATTATTCATCCCTGAAAGCCTCCTAAGAAAAGAACAAGAGCATGTGAAGGGTTTCAACCCCGAGGTTGCTTGGGTCACCCAGCACGGAAACACAGCATTCGAGGAAAAACTAGCTATACGCCCCACAAGCGAGACTATCATGTACGACTCATACCGTAAATGGATACGCTCATATAAGGACCTCCCGTTAAGACTAAATCAGTGGTGTAATATAGTGAGGTGGGAGTTTAAACACCCCGTGCCATTCCTTAGAACAAGGGAGTTCTTATGGCAAGAAGGACACACAGCTTTTGCCACGCGCAGAGAAGCAGAAAAAGAAGTTATTGACATTCTTAACCTCTACGCAAGAGTGTATGAAGAGTTATACGCTATTCCTGTGCTCAAAGGCAGAAAAACAGAGTCTGAGAAATTCGCAGGAGCAGTGTATACTGATAGTGTAGAGATACTCATGCCAAATGGCAAAGCAATACAAGGAGCTACTTCTCACTTCCTAGGTCAGAACTTCTCAAAAGCATTTGACATCTCCTTCCTTGACAAACAAGGTAACAAGCAATACGTCTATCAGAACTCATGGGGTTTTAGCACGAGAAGTATTGGTATAATGATAGCTGTTCATGGTGATGATAAAGGGCTCGTAATCCCCCCGAGAATAGCGCCTATACACATAGTTATTATTCCGATTATTTTCAGTAACAAACCCACTGTTAATGAAAAGATCATGAGACTAGCAAAGAGTATAAAGAAAGAGCTTAAAACTCTTAGGGTGGAGCTCGATGACAGAGCTGACTACAGCCCCGGCTTCAAATTCAACTACTGGGAGTTAAGAGGAGTGCCTTTAAGGATTGAGATAGGTCCAAAAGACCTTGAGAAAAAACAAGTTGTTCTTGTAAGAAGAGACACGGGTGTAAAAGAAGCAGTCCCAATAGACAGCTTAGTAGTAAAGGTTATTAAGACCTTAGGAGAAATCCAGGACAACCTCTACAATAAAGCAAAGCAGTTCTTGGAGAAGAGCATTGTAAAGGTTAAATCAAGAACTGAGTTCAGAAAAGCAATGAAGAACGGGAAGACCGTTCTTGCTCCTTGGTGTAACTCTGCTGAGTGCGAATCAGATGTAAAAGACAAAACAGGAGCTAAGAGTCTGAACATACCTTTCAACCAACCAGGTG
>DRSY01000024.1 GCA_011372335.1 Candidatus Woesearchaeota archaeon
GTTTTGTAGTGCTGGCAATTGTAGCCATTGTAGCAATAGTAGCAATAGTAGTATTGTTCATGAACAAAGGAACAACCAAAACAGCAGACTTAAGTTCTATACAACCATCAATCAAGATAATTAAAAAACAACAGCAGTTAGACACAGTTCCAGCAGAATTAGTTGAAGTGTTAGAAGATGGGCCTCAAGAAGAAGAAAATACGGCAGGATTAGCAGTATGGAGCGGATGTGCTAGAACATGTAGACGTATGGGAGCAAGGGGATGGCATTATGTTGAGAATTTTATATATGTTGCGGGGAGTGGAGCATCTCCTGACAGCGGAGCATCAATATATGTTGAATCAGAAACTATAGTAAACAATGGAGTTACAGTAAGCGACTCAATATGCTTGTGTGTTTTGGCTCGTTAATATTTTTATTTCTTTTCTTCAGATTTATTTTATTAATTAAAAAAATAAGAAAAAGAAATAATTTAAGCATCCTCAATACCTTTCTCTGTAATCTTAAATATGCATTCGTCATCAGCTAAGTCAGGTGCGTCAACAAGCTTAGCCACACGAGTGCCTTTCTTCCCTCTTCTTAGATAAATCCTGTAAGTGCTATTATGAGCTACGATGTGCCCCCCAATAGCCTCAGTAGGATCTCCGAAGAACATGTCCGGCTTAGCCATCACCTGATTAGTGACATAAACAGCGAGGTTGTGCATATCAGCGAGCTTTGATAGGGTATGCATATGCTTATTAAGTTTCTGCTGTCTCTCAGCCAGTGTGCCTCGCCCTACAAACTCAGCTCTGAAATGAGCAGTGAGGGAGTCCACGACTATAAGCTTAACTTTTAAGCCTTGCTTTATGAGCTCCTCTGCTTTTTCTGCTAATAACATCTGATGGTCTGAGTTAAAAGCTCTTGCAACCTTGATGTTCTGAAGAACTTTTTCAGGGTCGACACTAATAGCTTCTGCGAACTGCTTGATCCTGTTAGGTCTAAAAGTGTTCTCAGTATCAATATACACAGCTACTGCTTCAGGGTCTTTTGCAATAGTCTGTACTGCAAGTAGATGTGCTATCTGGGTCTTACCACTACCATAAGGACCAAAACATTCGGTTATTGCTCCGGTCTCCACACCGCCAGCTAGTAGGGTATCAAAGTTCTTGCTTCCTGTGCTTATCTTCTCAATACCCTCTCTTTTTTTCATTAAGTCAATACCTGACTGGAACCCCATTTCAAGGTTGTCCCGAGCAGCTCTAATAGCTTTCCTAGCGGTTGCTTCTGTGATCCCAGCAGCGTCAATTATTTCTCCTGGTGTAGCCACTGCTATACTCATAAGATTATCAAATCCTGCCAGTCTAAGCTTTTCTGCTGTAGCCGCTCCGATCCCGGGCAAATCCTCAATCCGTGCTTCTCTATCTTGTTTTTTAGAAGCCATTGTTCTTGGGACTTCTTTTCTTAATTTAAATTTTTCCACTTTTCTAAGAGCCTGTAATTGCTGCATGAATACCACCTCTTACTCGGTCTCTGTGTCAGGACTGTTAAGTGCAAGGAACTCGTAAGCCTTGTTAAGAACAAGGACTGCTTTTGGCAAATCAGCTATTCTTAATGAATTAGTGGTCTGCCACTCACCACTAGCATCCTTATAGTTCCTTTCAAAACTAACGCTCTTATAGCTTATGGTTTCTCCTTTGTTATTCTTGGTCTGATTTTCCCATATTGTTGCAGAAATAGCTCCTGCTTTAAACTTCTTTATAGGGGTGTTTTTCTCTTTTTCCATTTCTACCGCCTCCTTTGCTTTTCGCTTTTTGTTTCAAAACTCTCTTAATTAGGCACTGCTAGGGTGCCGGAGAGCTGGAGGTTCTTTCATTTCCTTAAAGAAATGAAAGCTTAACTTAAAAATTGTAGCAACAATTTTTTTGATTGTCTTCCTTCCCTAAAAAAAGAAGGAAAGAAGCAAGCATTACGTACTTGCTTTAGTAATCAGAAAGACAGGAGTTATTTATATACCCTACGCCAGTACATGTCCAGTGTGTCCTGTGCGAAAA
>DRSY01000161.1 GCA_011372335.1 Candidatus Woesearchaeota archaeon
AGTTGGGTGTGTGATTCATCAACTGGGCAATGTGGCGAGGTTTATATACGTGCAGATGGAAGTTATGAATGGATAGGGACTCCTGAAACACCAGAGATAGAAATTGGAGAAACCCCTATACCCCCAGGGAGAGAAATAGAATTTGGAGAAAATCCTATACCCCCAGGGAGAGACATGAGAGATACACAAAAAGCCCCAGATAAAATAGACGCCGTGTCATCATATTCAAAAACACCACCACCTACTAGTCCAACTGTTAATGAGCAACTAATTATTGAAAAACCGAGTGTAGTGGACAAGTTCATTTACTGGTACGCTGACTTCCTGGGCGTGCCACCTGCTGCTGTTTATACTTATAATTATAAAAGACCTTCTCTTATTAAGAGAGGTCTTAGTTGGTTGAGTAAAGATGTTAAGAAAGGATTACAATCATACTTTGGTATTGGCAACGTTGTTGCCTCTCCTCCTGGTTCTAAGATAACTGGTGAGAGTATTAAGATTCCTAGTGCTAAGGCACTGCTTGGTGGGGGTGAGCCTTTTGTGCAGTCAACTGATAGCAGGGTCCAGGACGCTGTTGATGCTTTTGTTGGTGAAGGCAGCTGGATTTATAATCCTTATAAGAGCAAGCACTACGATGGGTTATGCATACCAGCTATTCTGTTTAATACCAAGAAGGAGAAACAAATCCTGTGTAAGTATCTTAGATGTGTTGAGGACGCTGCTCAGAACGGTGCTCCTCTAGAAGCATGTGAGTTCGAGTATAACCTCGGGATGTGCTTGTACGTTGATAGTGCTCAGTACAAGCTAGAAGGAGGCGCTACTTTCCTGAAAGTACTGGATAATATTAGGAGAGCTTTCTTCTCAAACCTGGTTGGCTTGGGTGTTACAACTACTTACTTATTCGTTATGCCAGGATGCGTGCACTACCAACAACCAGGAGGGTTGACGCTTGATTACGGAGGAACTCTGAAAGGGTGGAGAGCGGTTGCGTGTGGCTTAACAGGAAGTCTGCTCAGCATGAGGGAAGCTGCTGGTTTTATAAAGAACAAGTTCAATCCTGGTTATGGTAAAGGGGTTCCTACGAGTCTCCCTAGTAACACACCTGATTTTTGTGAAGGGGTGTATGACGATGCAGGATAAGAGTGTTAAGAGGATTATTGTATTGCTTGTTATGAGTGTGATTACTAGTATTATGTACGCGTCTTTTGTCTTACCAGTAGATAATAAGCCTGGTTTCTGGGAGGATTATCATGGAGGGGACCCTTTGACTAATTTTATTGATCCTTGGCTTTTAAAAATGCACGGCTTTGTTGAGGAGCCTGCTGATATGTATGGCTGGTATACTAATACTTTTTTCACACTCGCTGAGTGGGAGCGAGAAGTATGCCTCGCTGATTTAAGTAGTGAGGTTAGGAATATTAGGAATGTTGTTACTGACTTGGAAGGTGTTAGTAATGTTTATATGACGACTATTACTGTTGCTGCTACTAAGCAGAGAGGTTTTAATAATTCAAAGCTGTACGAGGTGTCCTGGTATGTTGCTCCGTATGGAGGTGATGCTCTTTACAGGGTTTATCTGAGGAAAGGTGATAAGAAGGAGTTCTTTGCTGGTAGGAAGGGTGATGAGGAGAAGGACCGGGTTTTTGTAAGCCAGTACGTTGGTGATAGCGGGTATGATGCGCGTTACTTAGAGGAGGATTATGATTTTGTTGTATTAGAGTACAAGCAGGATGGGAGTGAAGTTGTTAACGAGGTAAGTGTGAGTGTGACTAAGAAAGATAATATGAAATAATATGGGGGAAGGATGGGGATGAGGAGAAAACATGGTTTTTGGAAGGCTCAGGGAACATGTCTTATTAATAGTTTTAAGAGGATTCCTAAGAAGCGGTTTTTTTATTCTGTTTTGTTTGATTTTCTCTGTTTGCTTGCTTTTCTTATCATCTTAACAAGCAGCACTGGCTTGGTGAATCTTATTAGTCTGAGTGCAGTGGAAGGTCTTAATAAGGCTTATGAGCTTAGGA
>DRSY01000112.1 GCA_011372335.1 Candidatus Woesearchaeota archaeon
AAGGATAGTTCCTGCTCTGCACCGTGTACTAAGGGGGCTTGTGATATTAAGAGTAATAAGTATTGTACTGATACTGGGTGGGAATCCCCTCCTGATATGGATGCTTATTGCTATCTCTGCGAGGATTATGATAGTGAGTGTGAAGAATATTATTCCTGCACAGGCGATGCGTGTGATACAGAGTATAATAAGTACTGTGATGATGGGAGCTGGGTCTCTGATGATTATTGTGAGCATTGCGGTGAAGAAGACGCTGACTGTGGTATTCCTTTATGTATTGATGGGGAGTGCGATACTTGTGCTGGTGCTAAGAAGTACTGTAATAAAGGGGTGTGGGAGGGAGATGGAAGTGCTGATCCAAACAGTCTTTATTGTGATGCTAGTCGTTGTGGTGGCAAAGACCCGGAGTGTGAAAGAAGCTGTTTACCAGGGTATTGCGACTTTACTAATAAGAAGTATTGTGATTGGGGCTTGTGGGATTCCGGTCTGTATTGTGAGAAATGTAAGGACAAACTAAATGATCCTTATTGTAGCAACATAACTATTAATGAAACACCTCCTCATTGTAATAATAATGTGACAGACGAAGACGAATCCGATATTGACTGTGGGGGCGCTGATTGCCCTAAATGCGAGTCAGGCAGGGCATGCATAGCTGATTCTGATTGTGTTTCAAATTATTGTTATTTAGGGGTGTGTGGTGAAGCTAGTTGTTCTGACGGGGTTAAGAATGGTTTTGAAACAGATGTTGATTGCGGTGGTGGTTGTGAACAAGGCTGTAATGTAAGTCAGGGTTGCGCTTATGATAGTGATTGCTTGCCTGGCTTGTTCTGTAACCCAGTCAATAATACCTGTGCTGTGCCGTCTTGTGATGACGGGTATCAGAACGGCGAAGAAACAGATGTTGATTGTGGCAATGGTTGTGCTGAGAAGTGTGGTATAGGAGCTAAGTGTAGGTCTCCTAATGACTGCGAATCTGGTTTTTGTGATGCTGGAACTTGCAGCTTGAACCCTGACCTTGATACAGACGAGGATGGCATGCCTGATAAGTGGGAGATATCTCATGGATTAGACCCGAATAGAAATGATGCTGATGAGGACTTAGATGGTGATGGTTATTCTAATCTTGACGAATACCTTGATGGAACAGACCCCGCGGATGCTAATGACCCTGTCCCCAAGGAGAAGCACACCCTTCAAATAGTGCTATTAGTGCTTGGCTTGCTTTTAATGCTTAGCAGCACCGGATTCCTTATCTATTCAAGAAGAGTGCTCGGAGCAGGGGGGCGAAGAGAAAAAACAGGCTTTGTAAAAACAGTTATGCCTCAAAGACAAAAACCCTTTGTTCAGAGGCCTGTGATGAAGCGGGCTGTGCAGCCAACTATTAAAAGAAAACCCTTGATTCCTAAACGCTTGACTCGCGGAGAAGCCGCGAGAAAGGATTTATTAAGGAGTTTTGGTAAAGAAGAAACACCAGAAAAGCCAGGAACACCAGGACGTCCTAGGGAGAAGGAGGAGACTGGTTTTATGAAGAGAAAGCGTAAGGCCGGAGACGAGTTCGTTCCGCTCTCCAGGCTTGTTGGAAAACCAGAAGAACCAACTCAAGTTACGCCTATCCGTAAAAAGAAAAAGCCAAGCCCTGCTTTTGAGAAGCTCAAAGAAATAGTAGAGGAGGAAGAGAAGAAGAGCAGTGCGAAGAAAAGCGCTGGTAAGGGAGTGCGGTTACAAGAAGAGGAAGAATGAAAAGCTTTTAATTTTTTAATTAATAATCCATTTTAATTCATTACTTTTTAATTATTAGTTTTTTATTTTTAAACCATTTAATTTTTTATTTATTATTTTTTATTTTTGAAATAGAGACTTTAAGGAGTATAAGAATAAAAGGGAAGTAGAGGTGGTTTTTTATTGAGGAAGAAAGCTCAGATAAGCCAGGTATTTACTTATTTGGTAATCCTCCTGGTAGTCGGGGTAATCATCATCTTTGGTTATAAAGGTATTAG
>DRSY01000004.1 GCA_011372335.1 Candidatus Woesearchaeota archaeon
CCATTATTATTAGAAACCGTTATACCCCAGTAATTCTGGCAGATAATAGAAGTGCCGGTGAGGGGATTTGAACCCCTGACTTCCACGGTGCACCACAATCTTTTAATTCATTGACATTCTTGTCTCATTGCTCAAAGATTGTATTTATGAGCGTGGTGCTCTAACCAGGCTGAACTACACCGGCGAGCCCGCGAACCCTTCAGAAAGGTTATTCACGGAAAAATGTTTTAAAACAAAAACACGGGTTGTTAATCTTAATGAAAAAAGTTTTTTTCAGCCTGGTAGAATCATAGAAAAGTAGGGGTTATAAAAAGCTTACTATTTTGTTATTTTAATCTTGTATTTTATATTTTACAAGCACCCTTTTTATAAGCCGGTTCTTTATAAACAGCTTTTTATCTTCTCAGCTATTTCTTCCATCTCGCCTTCTTTGTACTCCTTATGAGGCCAGTGTTTGAGGCCGTCATCAGAGAATCTTGGGATTATGTGGAAGTGGGCGTGTTCTATTACTTGACCAGCAACACTACCGTTATTCATACCAAGGTTGAAACCCTCAGCATTAACTGCTTTCACAACAGCACCCGCAACTTTTTTTATGAATTCCACCAAGTCTGTTTCTTCTGCTCTTGGGAAGTCCAATAAGTTCTTGCAATGAGTCTTAGGAACCACGAGGGTGTGCCCTTTATTAATAGGCTTGATATCAAGGAATGCAAGGAACTCTTTGTCTTCGTACACCTTACTACAAGGTATTTCTCCTCTTACAATCTTGCAAAACACGCAGTTCTCCTCAGCACTCATTTTTAAACCTCCTCTTTTCTTTTTGTGAGGATTCTATGAACAAGCCGCCTCTGAAGCTAATACTTAAAGCTAATTCTTTTATTAAGCTTATTATTCTTTAACCTCTTTTTTCTTATCTGCTTTTTCTTCCTCCCTTATTCTTTGTTCTTCTTCACCTCTCCTAATGAACTCCTCTAATTCTTTTTTCTCAATCAAATCCTTTAGTTCTTTTAAATTAATTATTTTAGGAGAGAAATCCCTTCTGTTCCGTCTGTCCAAAAGCACTGCTCTAATACCCGCTGCTCTCGCCCCATGAATATCTGTGGGTATTGAGTCGCCAATCATCAAAGCTTCTTCTGGTTCTAGCTTGAGTTCTCTTAATAATCTCTTAAACATCTCAGGGTCTGTTTTTAACAGCCCAGCATCATAAGAGAACAGGGTTGTATCAAAGTACTTATTAAGGTTGAACTTATCAATAATCCTGGTTATAGTAGGAGGGGTGTTGGATATTAGTCCTATCATCATCTTCTTTTCTTTTAAGTAATCAAGTACGCTCATTGTTTCTAAGAAGGGCTTTGCAAGGAGCTCGTTCTTGTTCCACATCCCTACGAGACGCTCAATAAGGAAAGGGCTGGGTTCTAGGTGGAACTCTTCACACACAGCTCTGAAGGCCTCGTTTAAGTCCTTGTAAGGCTTAGTCATCATAGCCTTCTCAAATTTAATAATGAATTCGTGAAAAGGTATTCGTAGGCGAAGAATATACTTTGCTTGTCTCACAGGACTAGGGAAGATGCCGTTCTCCACCAGCGTCCCCCAGAAATCAAATATTACCCCTTTTATCATGGGAAAAAGAGAACAAGGAAGGATTTATAAAACTTATCCTAAGAAGGTTAAGTCAACTAGCCTGTGTTGAAGGCTAGTGCTGTTCTTTTATTATGATAATGAAAGAACAGGTTGAGGAATGTTTTTGCTCCTTCTAAGCTTTGAAAAGTGCTAAACCACTTTATTATCCGCTTAATTTCTCTGTTCACTCTTTCTAGAACAGCGTTTATTCCTGTACCAGATCCTTTTATTCTGTTCCTTCTGTAAACTCTCCAGTGCTAACCAGTCACTTTCTTTATAGCACCATCATACTGATACAAGCCATCAGTAATAATTCTTTCAGGTCTTCCACCAGCAACTTGTTTTGCTTTTTGCAAAA
>DRSY01000135.1 GCA_011372335.1 Candidatus Woesearchaeota archaeon
ACTATACACACTGAACCCGTCAAAACCAGGTAATGGGAGCATGTTGAATATGAAGAGGAACATGTTAATCCTGCTGATTAGGAATACGAACCTATAAGCATCGCTGCTCAGCTTAACTTTTCTTAATAATACTAATCCAGTCAGCCATAAAACAAGGTTAACACCTGGTCCTGCGAGTGCTATGCTAGCGAACTGCAACGGTGTTCCTGTTCCACTAATAGCAACGTATGCTGGGACAAAGAAGATGAAGCCAGCGTTTATGAGTTTAAGAAGCACTCCGATAACAAGCCATGTATAAGCAGCGTGGAAACTAGCGCTCATACCATTAGCCAAGGCAACGAATTTATGACCGAACTCGTGCAGGATAATACTAGGAGCTACTATTGCTGCTGCGTACCAGAAATCAGCCCATACAAAACCTTTTTTTCTAAGATAATAATCAGGGGTTATTACTTCTACTCTTCTCCTTGGTTTAAAGATATCCTTGAATATGAAGCCTATCGCAAAAGTCATGATTACGATATCCAGTATTTCAGCAATAGTAAACATGATAAGTAAGGTTTAAAATACGTGGTTTAAATGTTTTTTGAAAAAAGCATGTCTGGCATTTTAGGACCGCTTACTTATCCCAGGTTCTAACTCTAAATAATAAAAATGATTAATCTTTTTAATCCTTATTTGATTCTTATGAGGGGACCTACGGCACTAAGGAAAACTAAAAGTAAGAACAACTTAAGAAAATTCCAAAACCAATATAAAGGGCGGAGTATTTGCACTTATCATCATGGGATTCCTTGACTTCTTAAGAAGAAGAAAACCTGTAATGATTAAGTTTTCTGAGATAGGGGCTTGGCTTGATAAACAAGTAGAGGATAAGAAGCTGGACCAAAAAGTGAGAAGAGCAAAGGAGGTGATAATGAGGAGGGTTCAAGAGGCTTACAAGTCCTTAGAGGAGTTGGAGAGAGCAGGATTAAAGAATGATAATATTCCTGAAAGAGCGAAGCATATAATGGAAGGGCATAGGAGAACGTATATTAATAAGCTGAAAAGGTTTCTTGATGAATTAGATGTTCCTGATGATTACTCCCAGGCAGGGTACTATGCTGCTAGGTTCTCAGAAGCACTCAACACTCTGAGTGAGGAGACGCATAAGAATTATCTTGTACTCCGAGAATTCATGGAGGAAGAATTATCACGCGTGGTGAGAGCTGTTAAGAGTATTGAAGATGAACTCTTAAAATTACAAGCTCAGATAGAAAAAGAAGGTTTAGAAATAATAAAGGATGCTAAGATCAGGCTGAAACAGTACAAGGATGATTTAAAGAAAAGAGCAAGGCTTGAAGAAGAGATAATAAGCCACGAGAAGAGTCTTAACTCGTTAAAGGAGAGAAAAACAAGACTTGAAAAAAGGATAAATAATCTAAAGCAGAGCCGGGACTACGCTGAGTACAAGGTGTTCCTTGAGAAGAAGAAGAAGTACGAGGAGAAGCTTAAGAGCATTGAGAACGAACTTAAAGAGGTATTCGCAGAGCTTAATAGGCCTCTGAGGAAGTATAAGAGAGGCTCGTTAAGTGAGGAGCTCATAGATAAATACTTATTAGACCCCTTTGGCGCTCTTGAATCCGATGATAGTCTTAGCATAATAAGCGTTCTTAATAAGATGAAGCAGGAGCTTAGCACCTTGGATTTGAAAGAGAAACAGCTTGAGAAAACAAGTATGATGCTTAACAAGCTCACAAAGGATTTCTTTACAAAGATGAAGCTTGAGAGTGCAAGGCGCACAGGCTTGAACAAGGAGGTAGCTACTAGTATTAACCAGGGCGTTGTTGGCCTGAACATCTCTGAGAACGAGACATGGCTCAGGTCAGTAAAGGAGAAGATTCGGGTAGCAGAAGCTACTCTTAAAGAACTCAGAAAAGAAGTAGAAGATATAAATCTTGACTACTTGAAGCAGAAAGTAAAGGAGAAGGTAAGAGAG
>DRSY01000047.1 GCA_011372335.1 Candidatus Woesearchaeota archaeon
ATTCCCTTTTAGAATGCTCATAGGGGTTGTTGGGAAGGCTAATGTGGGTAAAAGCACATTTTTCAAGGCACTCACACTAGCAGAAGTAGATATAGCTAATTATCCTTTTGTAACGATTAAGCCTAATCACGGAGTGGGTTTTGTAAGGATTCCTTGCGTGGATAAAGAATTCGGTGTTAAGTGCAAGCCAAGACTCGGCTACTGTGCTGATCATAACCGCTTCGTCCCTGTAGACCTAGTAGATGTGGCGGGTCTTGTCCCAGGAGCTCATAAGGGTAAGGGGATGGGCAACCAGTTCCTCAATGATCTTAACCAAGCAGACGCCCTCATACACATCATTGATATCAGTGGGAGTACTAATGAGAAAGGAGAACCTGTGGGAAAAGGAAGTTATGACCCTGCACAGGACGTGAAGTTCTTGGAAGTAGAGCTTGACCACTGGTACCATGATATTCTAAAGAAAGGATGGGATAAGCTTGCAAGACAAATACAACAAGAACACTTACAAGTACATAAAACACTGGCAAAGCAGTTATCAGGTATGGGTGTTGATGAGGAGTTGGTTGAGGAAGCTTTGAAAAGCACAGAGCTAAGTGATAAGCCTGTAGTTCGGTGGTCGGATGATGATTTGTTTAGATTAGCAAGTTTTCTTAGAAAAAAGACAAAGCCAATGATAATAGCTGCTAATAAGATTGATGTGCCAGGAGCAGAGAAGAACTATGAGCGGCTAATAGAAGAGTTCCCTGATGAAATAATCGTGCCTTGCAGCTCAGAAGCAGAACTTGCTTTAAAAGAAGCAGCAAAGCACGAGATGATAAAATACATCCCTGGAGATGACACTTTTGAAATAATCGAGGAGTCAAGGCTTAATGATAACCAGAAAAAAGGGCTTGAATTCATTAATAATAATGTTCTTAAGAAGTTTAGTAGCACAGGAGTGCAAGAAGTATTAAACAAAGCAGTGTTTGAGCTCTTAAACTATATCGCTGTTTATCCTGTTGCTAATAATAAGCTCACAGATAAGGACGGGAATGTCTTGCCTGATTGCTTCTTAGTGCCTAGGGGAACAACTGCTTTGGAGTTTGCTTATAAAGTACATACAGATATAGGGGATACTTTTGTTAAAGCAATAAATCTTAAGACAAAGCAGCCAGTAGCCAAGAACGCTCCACTTAATAACAATGATGTTATTGAGATAATGACGAGTAAATAATTCTTTTTATTCTTTTTTGTTCTTTGTTCGTCTAGCTCTTATTACCTTCTTGAAAAGAAATAAAAAGTTTTCAAGAGTCTTCCTTTCCCGTCGTTTCTCTCATTATTTCCTTTTTTTTTCTTTTATTAAGCCGTACTTTTCCAGCACTGACTTATATTTTTGGAAGTCCTTGCTTGCTTTAAAACTCCTCTTCTTAGCCGGGCTTAGCTGCTCTAACCATTTATGAACAATCTTCAATACTTCTACAACGTCCTCATCCAGCGCGGGTTCTTCAACAACTTCTTCTTCTATGACCTCCACGGTCTTCATCGGCTTCCTCTTAAAAATATTAATTGTATTAAAGAATGTTTTTAAAAGGCTTTCTCTCTTCTCAACGAGCTCTGCCTCCTCTTCTTTTATCTCTCTGATCTCCTCTTCCTTCTCCACAATCTCTTTCTCTGTTTCTTCTATATCATCCTCCATCGCCCTTAACCTAGCCATTTCTTCAGGGGTCAAGTCTTCTGATTGCGTGGCTTCTTTGATTAATCCTCTTCTAAAAGAGAATAACCTAGATAAAAAACCAGGTTGCTTGTACTCAACATGCACCTGAGTTGGTTCTATATCAGGGATTTCCTCAGCCTTTTTTTTAGAACCAAGAGCTATCCTAAGACTGAAGCCCCGCCGATGCCCCTTCTCTCTTGCTCTTCTTTTTTCAATATAAGCGTCTAGTTCCTTACAAAAATCTTTCCTTGCTATTTTTACCACCCTTCAAATATTATCC
>DRSY01000128.1 GCA_011372335.1 Candidatus Woesearchaeota archaeon
GACGAAAGAGCATAATTAATAAGGAAAGATAAGAAAAGGGTGATAAAGAATGAGAACGAAACAAGTCTTTATTAAGACGATAATAACAGCAATAATTGTCCTAGTAATAGCAACGAGTATGGTAGTAAGCACTAATGCTCAGATACCAACATTCCCTCAGATAACAGTGACGCTAATAAACCAAGAGCCTGACCCGGTTGCTCCTGGGAGCACTGTGAAAATGAGGTTCAGAGTGGAGAATGAAGGCTCAACACCAGCTGAGGATGTGCAAGCAAAACTAGTGCTTAAATACCCTTTCTCGTTCTACGGAGAAGAAGAGGTTAAGAACCTAGGCACAATAGGAGGGAGCCAGACAGACGAGTTAGGCGTAAGGGAGGACTGGGAGTTACTTGTTGATTCAGGAGCCGCCACAGGGGAGCACACAGTGGAGTTCTGGTATAAGACCAAGGGAGGGGTGTGGACCAAGGCAGGAGACTACCCTGTGACTGTGAGGTCAAGAGAAGCAGTCCTAGCAATAAACGAGATAAGAACAGGCGAGGAGAGCATAATGCCAGGAACCACAAGAAGGGTGTCTTTCGTATTAGAGAACCTCGCGGATAACACGCTTACTAATATTAAGCTCACCTTGGACTTGTACTCCGCGCTTACCACTACTGCAAGCGTGACTTTTGTAGAGCTTCCCTTCACACCAATAGGTTCGGGTAATGAGAAGACACTGAGAAAACTCGAGCCAGGCGAATCCAAGGAGGTGGTATTCGACTTATTCACAGACGCTGATGCAGAGTCAAAAGCTTACAAGATTCCTTACACCCTTACTTATTCGGACTCCTCAGGGACTAATTTTACAAGCACAGGAATCCTGGGCTTAATAGTGGAGGCTGCTCCTGAGTTATCAGTTAACATAGAGAACACAGAGGTGTACAGTGCTGGCAAAAAAGGAAAGGTTGATATCAAGCTGGTTAACAAGGGCTTCAGTGATATCAAGTTCCTTGATGTTCTGCTTTCAGAGAACAAGGACTTTGAGATAATATCAAACCCAGAAGTGTATATCGGAAAGCTTGATTCTGATGATTACGAAATAGCAGAGTACACAATCATGGTTAATAAGGAAGCAAAGGATAAGGTAATCCTGCCATTACGCGTGGAGTACAGGGATGCTAATGGCAAGTTTTATACAAAGGAATTTCCTCTTAGCCTAAAGCTTTTCTCAGGAAACGAACTAAAGCAGAGAACTAATAGTGGTGGGTTCCCTTTTGGGATAATAATCATAGTAATAGTAGTTATAGGCGGAGTAGTGTACGTATATAAGAGAAGAAGGAGTAAGAGGAAAAAGAGTTAAAGAGCGAAAAAAAAGTCTTTCCCAGGAGGTACTTGTTTCACATTATTTTTGTTTTTTTTTCATTTTTTTTATGAAAAACACTTCGCTAACTTCATTGTAAAATGCTCGCTGATTATTTCAGACTAGCTCTTAGAAGCCTTGCTAAGAGAAAACTAAGAACCTATCTCACAATGATAGGTATATTCATAGGCATAGCCGCGGTTGTTTCTCTGATTGGCCTTGGGCAGGGCTTAAGAGCTGCAATAATTTCACAGTTCGGTTTTCTAGGCACAGATATTCTTAGTGTGCAGGCTGCAGGAGCGAGTCTGGGAGGGCCTCCTGGTTCAGGAGCAGTAACCCCTCTAACAAAGGACCTTGTTGATAAGATTGAGAATGTTAATGGCGTGGATACTGTTTTTGCAAGGTATGTTGAGAGCGGAACAATGGAGTTCAATGATAAGCAAAGAATAAGTTATGCTGTTTCCATACCAGAAGGAGATAAGAGGAAAGTCTTGGAGAGGATGGCAAACCTTGAAGCAGAGCAAGGCAGATTGTTAAGAGACGATGATAATAAAGCAGTGCTTCTGGGTAATGACTTCACAAAGGATGATATGTTTGGAAAAGGA
>DRSY01000144.1 GCA_011372335.1 Candidatus Woesearchaeota archaeon
CACTCTTATTTTTCTTTTATTTAAAAATTTTAATTCTCCTTATTAACCAAAGTCTTTTTTCCAATTATTTCATTCTCAGCCTGTTTTTATAAAAACATTTATTAAACCATTATGATTCCTCTTTAGAAATAGAAGGGGGTTTTTTAGAAGTGATTATTGGCTTAACAAGCTTCTTAGGAGCAGGTAAGACCACCATAGCAGACTACCTTACCAAGAAGAAGGGCTTTGTCTATTACTCTTTATCAGATGTTATTAGGGATGAGATTAGAAGCCGGGGTTTAGAAGTCACAAGGGAGCGACTTCAGGATGTGGGTAATGAGTTAAGAAAAGAGTTCGGTAACTCTGTGCTCGCAGAGAGAATCTTAGAAAGGATAAAAGAGGAGTCGGAAAAAGACTTTGTTATTGACTCCATAAGAAACCCTGGTGAAGTAGAAGCGTTAAGGCAGAGAAAAGACTTCGTCCTGGTATTTGTCGATGCGCCTCTACACGTAAGGTTTAAGAGGGTGAAGGAGAGAAGAAGAGAGAAAGACCCTTTAACACTAGAGGAGTTCAGAAGAGCAGAGGAGAGAGAGCTTAAGAGCAAGCACTCTGCTAATCAGCAGTTACTAAGATGCAAGGAGATGGCTGACTTCATAATTTGTAATAACTCAACACTACAATCTCTTTACAAGAAAATTGATAATCTTATTAAGGAAATCACTAAAGAAAAAAAAGGGGGTTTTGGGAATGAGTAGAGAAAATGAAGGGCATAGCAAGAAAAAAGAGAAGTACACTAGGCCTTCATGGGATGAATACTTCATGGAAGTAGCAAGAGCTATTGCTAAGAGAGCGACTTGTGATAGGGGTAGGAGTGGCTGTGTGATTGCGAGGGATAAGAGGCTGCTCGTCACGGGTTATGTTGGTTCTCCGTCAGGTCTTCCTCATTGTGATGACGTGGGGCATCTTATGAAAAAAGTGATTCATGAGGACGGCAGTGTGTCTCAGCATTGTATGAGGACTGTACATGCGGAACAGAATGCTATATGTCAAGCAGCTAAGCTTGGCGTGTCTATTGACAAAGCAACTCTTTATTGTAAGATGACTCCTTGCAGGGTATGCGCAATGCTTATTATTAACTGTGGTATAAAAAGGGTGGTGTGCGAGAAGAAGTATCATAGAGGTGAGGAATCTGAGAAGATGTTAAGAGAAGCCGGTGTGAAGCTTGAGTACTTCAGTGACGAAGTTGAGAAGTACGAGAATCAATGAACAACCAAGGTCTTAAGCTTGGCTGTATGCCCACTCTTAATCCTAATCTTTCTTCTTAAAAGCTTTGAAAGAAACCTTACGACTTCCTTATTCGCCTCGTTATTGTGAGGAGGAGCCTTTACCTCTATGAGCAAAGCTTTTTTCTTGTAATCATAACCAAGAACACAGTTCCTCTTTTTACCCGGCTTAACAAGGATTCTTAAAGAATTATTAATAACGTACTCACTCGGATTAATCATTTTTTCTTTAGTCATACTCGCGCCAGACGTGTTTACACTTAGTGCATTTCAAGAACTTGGTTTCTGGCTCATCACCTGCTCTCATCTGCTGAGTCCAATAATACGCTTTTTCATTACCACACTCAGGGCACTGCGCATCTGTCACTGGGAGCGTAGAATTATCTTCCTCTACGACATGCACCTCCTTTTCTTCCTTTGTAATCTTCTCTTTTATCTCTGCTGCTTCTAAGTCCTTGGTAGTGTAGCCACAACTACACGCAAGCACTTTCTTCTTTTTCTCGGTCTTAGGCTTTAATAATGAGCCGCACTTCGGACAAAACATAGGCATGAAAAATCCCCTGAACCCATTATAAAAAACTCTTTTTTTGAGAGCTCTTTAAATATTTTTTGTTTTAATAAAAAAAAAGTGTTCAAGTGTTTAAGGGTATTATAA
>DRSY01000029.1 GCA_011372335.1 Candidatus Woesearchaeota archaeon
AGAACATGCATAACCCGGCTCTTGACACAATTAAGAAAGAGTTTAATATACAGGAAGCTCCTACAATAGTGATTAATGAAGAAGTCTATGCTGGTTACCAAAGCAGGGAGGCGCTTGAAGAAGCCATAAAGAAGCATAAAGAAGAAAAAGAAGAAAAGCATACCGCAGGCGAATAAAAAAAGGCGAAGACGCTAAGAAAAGGTTTCTCTTTTATTTAGCAAAATCCCACATTCATTATTCCTCCTGGTTAATTTGTATTAGAGCTTTATCAAATCACCTATTGTGAGAGTGTCTGTTAAACCCTGCTTTTTCTCAGAATTAAGATTAACATCGCTTAACTCTACTTCCTCAACTAACCTTATCTTCAGAAACTTCTCAAGTTTTCTTGCCAAGGCAATATCCGGCTTCATACGCCCAGACTCTAACTTGTGAACCACGCTTTCCTTCTCAGCAATCTTCTTAGCAAGCTCTTTTTGTTTTAAACCAATTTTTTCCCTCTTGTCCTTAATAAGCTGAGCATAATTAGGCACAATGATTTGTAAAGTCTCACTCTCTTTTTCTGTTTTAGCCTGTGTTTCCTTACTAATATCTGCTTTTTTACTCTTCTTCTTAGGAGTTTCTTCTACTCTTATCTTACTAATAACCCTGCCATAAGAAGCACACCGCTCGCACACATTCAGCAGGCTTCCTTCTAATTCAATCCTGTAAACAGCCTCAGGAGAAGAACACATATCACACATAAAGATCACCCCTACGAGGTCCTTCCACCTTTAAGTATGAATAGAATATTTAGTTAAGGATATATAAAAGTATTGGTTGCTTCTCACTAATGGCTTAATACTTTTTTTAACTGCTCTTTCTTTTATCTATCTTTATAAAACAATTTCTATAACTCTACTTTATAACTTATTTATGATTATTACTTCGTATTTCTGCTTGCCAGCCCATAGCTCGTCTTCTTTAACAAGCTTGAATTTAGGCGGGAGCATTTTCTTTAAAAGCCATGCATGCTCTGTAAGAAAAACGAGTTTTCCTCCTTTTTTCATAACGAACTCTGCTTGGTAGAATAATTCCTTGTAAAGCTTTTTCATGGTTGCTTCTGAAGTGTGCTTGCTTGGACAAGGCAGTCTTGAGACAATAATATCAACGCTTTCCTTGTCAAGCTTGGTATCCAGCCATTCAATGCTCATCTTTGAGAAACTAATAATCTTATCCGCCCCTGCAAGTTTTGAATTCTTCTTAGCAGCTTCAACGTTCCTTAGCAGAGGATCCAATCCTAAAATGTTCAGTTTGCTAAGCTTCTTTCTTTTAGAGTCAATCTTTTTAAAGAACTCATCCCAATCCTTGTTTTCAAAAGGCTTTAGTTTTTTAAAAGCAAAATCCTTAGAATAATAATTAATACTCAGCCCGGATGCGTATAGAGCTGCTTCTATGCATACAACACCTTCTTTGCATAAGACGTTCACAAGCCTTTTCCTAGGTGAATAATTGCTCAGTCTTATAATGGCATAAGCAAGATTCGCATTAATCATGCCTGGTGCAGAGAACACTCTGTACTGCCTCTTACTGAGGTCTCTGCCAATCAAATCAACCCCTACATACGCCTTGTTATTATTTATAAAGACGTAGATGGTTAACTCAGGGGATTCCATGCTTGCTCTAAGCATAAAACCAACCTCTTTCTTGACTTTGAAGATTATCTTCTTTCCAAGACTCTTCTCCACTGCCTGGCTTCCAAAAGCATGCTCCCCTATCCTTTTACACTCAACCCTGAAACTCTTATCCTTTTCAAACCACTCGTTTAGAACACTCTTTTTAAAAGCAGCCTCTGCTTTTGCTAATAATTCATCA
>DRSY01000003.1 GCA_011372335.1 Candidatus Woesearchaeota archaeon
AAACACTTAAACTCAAAACTATTAAGAATAAGCAGGCTCAGCGCCTGGGTCTTATTACTCTTCATAATCATTTATATCATTACTGGTTTTAGCATGACAGGCAGGTATGGTTTTAATAAGCTCATAAGCATAAGACCGGCTACTCTTCTCCACGACAAGCTGTGCATCCCACTCATCATCTTCTTCGTACTTCACACAGGCATAAGTATTTATTTTGCGTTTAAGAGAAAAAAGATTTTTTAAGTAAAGGACGCGGTGTAGAATGGGCGTGCTGCTCTAAGGATAAAAGCCTGTGCAGCGGATTAAATAGTACTTATTAAGCAGAACTTAAAAAGAAAGTTATTAGTAGAAGAAAAAAAAGGAAGAAAAAAAGAAGAAAAAATGGTGAGGAAGAAACCCGGGATTGAGAAACTTTTTTACAAGAAAATATCTCGAAGGGCGTTCATTAAGAAAGCAGTTATAGGAATAAGCGTGTTATCCCTCAGTGCTTATGCACTCTCACAACTCCTTAGAAGCCGTGTTAAAAGCAATATTTTCAGAGGCGATGCCCCACCAGAGCTATGGAAGTGGTCAAAAGAAGCTTATCATTACACCAAGCTCGGCAACAATGTTCAGTGCCGTGTCTGCCCTAACCAGTGCATTCTCGGAGAAAATGATAGGAGCATCTGCAGGGTCAAGGTTAACAAGAATGGCAAACTATACACACTTGCCTACGGGAATCCCTGTGCTGTCCACATAGACCCTGTGGAGAAGAAACCATTATATCACTTCCTCCCAGGATCAAGAGCTCTTAGCATAGCAACGGCTGGTTGCAACCTCAGATGCTTGAATTGTCAGAACTGGCAGATAAGCCAATCAAAACCAGAAGAAACAAGGAACACCAACCTAATGCCGTCCCAAGTGATAAGCGTAGCAAGGAGTAATGATTGTGAATCAATAGCGTACACTTATTCCGAGCCAACAGCCTTCTACGAGTATATGTATGACTCCTCAAAACTTGCGAAACAGCAGGGGATTAGGAACCTATGGATTACTAATGGTTATATGAACAGAGAAGCCCTTCTAGACTTATCCCGCTACCTCGACGCTGCGAATGTTGATCTTAAAAGCTTTGACGAAGAAGTGTATAACAAGCTCAACTCTGGAAGGCTAAGACCAGTGCTGGAGACACTGAGGACTCTTAAAGAACAAGGAGTATGGTTTGAAATTACTAATCTTATTGTACCTACCTGGACTGATAAGTATGATATGATAGAAGAGATGTGCGTATGGCTTTATAAGAACATAGGAGCTGACCACCCTCTTCATTTCTCACGATTCACACCCATGTACAAATTAACGCACCTACCACCAACACCTGTGAAGACACTTGAGAAAGCAAGAAGGATAGCCCTTGATGCTGGTATAAAACACGTATATATTGGTAATGTGCCGTTGCACAAAGCCAATAATACTTACTGCTCGAAATGCGGAAAAATATTAATAGAACGTAAGGGTTACCAGATCAAGCAGAACAACATTATCAATGGGACCTGTAAGTACTGCGGGGAAGAGATAAAAGGGGTGTGGTTTTAAAGTAATTTATTAAACCGCCTTAAGATATATATTTAAGGATTAAAAATTATTATTAAAAACAGGAACATTATTTTCTAAAAATGGATAGTAGAACTTTTAAAAATAACATTTTGAAACTTAAAGAAGAACAATTCAAAGAGTTTGTGAAGCTAGCTGCCCATAGTAGAGGCTTAGAACCTCCAAAAGTTGAGTTCTGGGATACAACTTGTCCTTATGGAGGAGATGATGAGCAGGCACACATTCATGT
>DRSY01000100.1 GCA_011372335.1 Candidatus Woesearchaeota archaeon
CATTAACACCCCTCTCTTCAACAATCTCCTTTCTAGCCTCCTCCTCACTAATAATTCCCGGCATATTCAAAGAAGGCTCTTCTTCTAGTCCTCCAAGAACTTCATAAGCATGCTCAATAATATGCCCGCCTTTCTCATCAACCCCTAAAAGCATCTTATCTTTCTCCTCAATTATCTTCTTCTGCTCATCAACAACCCGGTTAGCTAGCAACACATAAGTATAGTTATCACGCACTCCTAAGTATAATTTTAAATCCTTCCCAATAAAACTCCTCGCTCGCTTAGTAATCCTAGCAACCTCTGCTATTTGCTTGTCATTAAGCTTCTGCCTTGAGCCTTGCTCTCCTAGCTCGTGCCGCACCACTTCAAAACTTTCAGGATCCCTTATAAGGCTGTACTCCTGCACATTAATATCCGCTTTCTTAATCATAAGAGTATCAACATCTACTTCGTGATAATCCTTTCCTAAAATCTCATGCTCAGACGCATAGTCCTGTAATCCAAAAAAGCTCTTAACAATGATCGTCTTCTTATCAAGGTCAGAGCAGGAATAAGAAACAGCAGACTGAGTTACTCGCTTCATCTTCTGAACAAGCACACCCACCCCGAACGAGTCGTTAATACCAGTCCTCTCCCTGTACTTCAATGATTCAGGCGAATAAATACTCGCCCATACCAGTTTCAATGCATCCACCAATGCCTTCTTGCCTCTTATATTCTGGAAGATTCCCTCCTTGTCCTCTGTGCTAAGCAGGTAAGAAGGACTCCTTATAAGGCTTACGAATGGCTGACTCCAATCCGTTACTATGCTACTAGCACTCACACCAGGATCAATTGCAAGAGACTCGTACGCCTCAAATAGCTCAGACTCAAAGTCTCTGGGAAGCTCAGCTTTTAAGAATAGCTCAAGCACTTCCTTGTAAGCATCAGCAGGATTCCTCTTCTGAAAAACATTCTCAAGCCGTGAAGCCAAGCCGTTCTCCTCCAGGAAATCCTTAAAAGCCTGATTATTAATAACAAAAGTTAAGGGGATGTTAAGCCGTTTCTCTCTCAGCACAGCCAAATCCACTGCTCTGAACCCAGCTTCCTCTAAGTCAGAACGCTTCACCTTGTTAAGAGTCAGTATATACCTCACCTCAACCACCCTTCACCTCACATAATCAAAAAAAACTTGTTCGTGCTACTCGCAGTCTTCATGTACAGCTTAATACCGAATCCTTAATGCCTTTCTTAATAACAAGAAAAAGAGTAATAGTGTAATAATATTTAAATCCTTCGAAGAACCACCCCCCCTTAATTGCGTAGCGCTGCGTAGCACTCAGCTTATTATCACAACTCAAAACCCAGAAAAGAAAACAGTTAAGCCTTCCTCTTCTCAACCCTCCGCTTATCCTTATTAACAATCTCAAAGAGCTTCCTCCTGCTAAGCAAAAGGTTCTGAGCTCCATGATAAGAAATTACGGACTCAGCATTATTAACAGCCATTCTAAGACAATACTCAAACGGCTTGTTCATAATAAGCCCTGCTGTGAGAGTAGAAGCAAAAGCATCACCTGCTCCTGTTGACTCCACCACCCTAATCTTCTTCTTAGGATACACAGTATAGAAGTAACCATCCTTGTAAGCAAGCACCCCCTCTTTTCCCTGAGTCAAAGCAACTATGCTAGGACCATACACAAGAAGCTTCTTAATATTAACTTCAGGAGGATCTCTACCAACCAAAGACTCTGCCTCTTCCTTGTTAAGCACTAACACATCAGTATACCTAAGCAGATTAATAGCTGCGCGTGTCTCATTCTCAAGCATAGTA
>DRSY01000145.1 GCA_011372335.1 Candidatus Woesearchaeota archaeon
ATTCATGACAAAAACCCTTTTTATCTGGTTTTAAAGAGGAAATCTAGTTTACATTTCAGTATATTAAAACCAAAAAATTTATAAAGAGTAAATCCTGGGATTAGAGTAAAGCGATTTTAAAAATCGTTTCTTGGGGGGACAGTATGATAGAAACAGATGTGAGAAAGCTCTTTATGCTTGAAGACGGCGTGCAAGTGGAAAGGCACGTCAGAGTAGTTGATAATTCGTTTATATTCACAGATCATAAGGGTAAACCAGTCTCTAAGAAGAAGAAGATAACAACAGAGCTTATTGAGCGCGTGGTTACTGAGCTGGTGGGGGAAGAGGCTTTACCTATAATACTCTATCTAAGGGGAAAGAAGCAGATATCCGAGTTTATTATTGCTGAGGAACTTGATATGGAGATTCATATGGTTAGGAACCTTCTCTACCTGCTCCTAGATTTTAATCTTGTGTCTTTCATCAGGAAGAAGGACAGAATTAAGGGATGGTATATTTGTTATTGGGACTTTAATGAGTATATGGTTCCTTATCTTGCTGAGAAGATTCGTCTTTCTAAGATTGCTAAGCTTAAGGAAAGACTTAAGCGTGAACAAAACCATACTTTCTATATGTGCAGGAATGCTTGTGTGAGAATGCCTTTTGAGAAGTCCATGGAGTTTAATTTTAAGTGCCCTGAGTGCGGTGAGCTTATGCATGAACAGGATAATACTAGGACTATGGAGTTCATTCAAGAGCAGTTAAGAGCTTTGGAGAATAAGAAGGATCTCTAAGACCGTTTTTTTGTTCTACTCTGATGTTTAAGTCTTTGGTTGTTAGGAGGGCTGTTAGAGGAATGTTTTTCTTTTAACAAACTTTTTAAATTCTAATGTTTTCTTGCTTAGTTCATGATTATCACGCTTGGAGGAAGAGCAGGCAGTGGAACTTCTAGTGCTGGTCGTGCGTTGGCTAAGAGACTTGGTTATAAGTTCTATAGTGCGGGTGAGATTAGAAGAAGACTTGCGAAGGAGAAGGGTTTAACTTTGGCTGAGCTTAACAAAGTTGCTGAGAGAGATGCTTATTCTGATAAACTCGTTGATGAGGAGATGAAGAGAATGGCTGAAACACAAGATGCCCTTGTGGTTGATGCTTGGCTGGGCTTTTATTTTTTTCCTGATAGTATAAAGATTTTCCTTGATGCTGATATCAAGGTGAGGGCTAAGAGGTTGGTGGAGCGCGGTAACTTTGAAGAACCTGCTCGGAGTGTGAGGGAGGCTGTTAAGCTTATTAAGCAGAGGGAGGAGGGTGATGCTGTGCGGTTTGAGAAGCGTTATGGTGTTAATATTTTTGATCAGAATCACTTTGACCTTGTTATTGATACTAGTCATAATACTGTTGAGCAGACTGTTGACCAGATTTATAGGTTCGTGCAGAGTAGAATAGCGAGGTAGGTTCTTTTTTTAGTGTTCTTTTTTTTCGCTCTCAAACACGGTTTCTTGGATTTCTCCGTTTATTATGATTTCTGTAGGGGTCATGTCTATTTTGCATATTAGTTCGAAGAGGATGAGGTGGGAGGAGATTATGCCTTCTTCCTCCACCTCTATTATTACTGGTTCTAGCCTTGTTATTTCTACGGCCTCACCTTGTTTGTGTTGTGTAACACCATTGCAAGCATTCATGAATATGACTCCTAGTATTCTTTTTAGGATACTTGTATTGTTTAGACTGTTTAAAGATTTCGGTAGCATGGGCTGAGTTGGACTGCGTTGAAA
>DRSY01000151.1 GCA_011372335.1 Candidatus Woesearchaeota archaeon
ATAATAAGCTTTTTAAACCACTAAATAAACCCTGATTACAGAGGTAGGGTAGTGGCTTAACAGCAGGTAGGACCTATCAAAAACCTTTTTGCTTTCAAAAGCAGGTTTTTGCGGGTTCTGCTTAGGAAAGTCCGCCCACCAATGAGAATGTGACTATCGGAAGATAGCTGGTGAAAACCAGGGCAACGGCTCAGAAACGAGACCGCCTAAGCTTAGGAATGATGGTTCAGAAGCATCCTGGTGACAGGTGCGAGTTAACGACCAGACCTATGACTCTTAGGAATGGGTGAAACGGCGAGTCCTCACCGGTGCAAGTCCTTTGAGACGCTTAGTAGAATGTTAAGCACAACCCGCCCATGGTTTTTTCTAGAAAGAGCTGTGGGGGTTGACAGAAGGCGGCTTATAACTACTCTACCTCAACTCCTTTTTTTTAGTAATACCATATATCATATATTACGCTGTGTGTTCTTATTGTGTTTTCTTATGTTAAGGGTTGCTCTGATAAGAGTACCAGCTATAAAAAACCTAAGAGGGTAAGGAATGGTTTTAACCTGGTTATAACAACAACCTTTTTAAACAGGTTTCTATTACTTGGTAAATCATGGCAAGGAAAGATAAGATCCATATGCCTAGCTCAGGAGCAGGTATTACAAGGTATTTCGATGATTATAAGTCAAGGATTGAGTTTAAACCAGAGCACGTAGTAATTCTTGTAATCCTAGTTATTATAATAATCATTATTCTTCATCTACAAGGAGGAGCTTGGTTTTAAGCAAAAAGGGGGTTTTTGGTAAATGTTTCCGGGTATGAATCCAAGGCAGATGCGTCAAGCTATGAAGAGGCTGGGCATACAGCAAGAAGAAGTACCGGCAAGAGAAGTTATTATAAGGCTTGAGGACAAAGAGATTGTTATTTCTAATCCTAGTGTTTCTAAAGTAAACATGATGGGTCAGACTACATACCAGGTAGTTGGTGAGGAATCTGAGAGAAGTCTTGACACCACTCCTGAGATTAGCAATGATGATGTTAAAACAGTTGCTGAGCAGGCAGGTGTTGGAGAGGAAGAAGCAAAGGCTGCTATTAAGGAGTGTAAAGGAGACCTTGCAGAAGCCATTATGAAGCTGAAGAGGGAGTAAAAGAAGTCTTCTTAATCCTTCCTTAGTAGTCTACTCAAAAGCTAAGTAGTGATGCGAAGTATGAAGAGTTCTTCTTAGTCATCAGCATCCTTACTCGTATATACTTCACTAAACAAAGAGCCCACACCTTTTATTAGAGAAGAGACTACGATGTAGAACATGTAAGGTAGTAGTGTCTTTCCCTCCTCTGCAGTAAGATGATAGACCTCCTTGTTTTGCCCGTATTTCTTGCGTATCTTATCTATCTCTTTGTCAAGAGAAGCCGTGACTTCATCACTACTTTTTGTCAGTAATTCAAACACTTTCTCATCAAGCGTTTCTTTTAGTTTCATTTTTAGGAAGATGATATTCAGAAGTTATTAATATATCCTACTAAGAAAAAACCAAAAAAATTACGATAAGACCGGAAAACAATAGCTTAGACCTGGAAAAAAGAAGACTCTAAGGAAACAAGAAATCAGATAAGCGAGTATTTCATACCTTGAGCAGTGTAATAATCAATTTTTCTAAGCCTATAATTATTATTTTGTCCATGAACTTTTAGTAACTTCATCTCCAATTTCCCTATATGCTGAGTCTTAATAATAAA
>DRSY01000175.1 GCA_011372335.1 Candidatus Woesearchaeota archaeon
CTACTATTCAGTAGCGAAACATTTATAAATGTTTTTCTATTCCTGATTATAGAATATGAAACAAAACACCTTTGCACACTCAATATTTTCAAAGTTTTCAAAGAACCCGGAATCAAGTCTAGAACAAGAAACAAGAAGAGGGTGGCAAAGCCTGCGAAGAAAAGTTGCTACAGGAATGACATTTCTTATGTTAACAAGCGCAGGCATAGGCATGCTACACAAACCCGGTTATACAAACCCAAGGCTAAGCACGAATTCTGCTTTAATCACCCAGGACGAGGATAATAAAGAAAAGAAGAGTGTCTGGGATAAGATAAGAGGTGTTGTGAGAAGGGATAAGCAAGAAGAAAAAAAAGAGCGTGAGAGAAAGGATGGGAAGCCAGGAATCAGAGGAAGCAACTACACAATCCGCCCACTCGAAGTAATAGTGGGGAACGATAAGCCCAGATACTTAAAGCACGGTCAACTAATAGAAATCCCTTATGACAAAACCTTCAGAGTAACTCCTCAGACCAACAAGCAGGGTATGCGCACAGAATTCCTTCTTAAACTCCCAGGACTATCTAATCACACTCTTAATGAGAAGTACAGAACAGATGATAAAGGATACATATGTGATACGTCTGGCAACAGGGTTGTTATTAGTTATGGCAGAATTGACTTGGAGGAGCTCGGAATAAAGCCAGGGCAAAGAGTGGTAGGGCAGATGACTTATGAGACTCCGACCAGAGCTTTTCAAACAGCAGAGATAATAATCAGAAGAGGTGATAAACCAACACCAACCAAGCCAGTAATAACCCCGGAAGCAAGGGTTAAGGAGGCAAAACCGAAATCCCAAGCAAAGCCCAGTCCAAAGCCTTCTCTGGAAAAAATAAAAGAGCACTTCGTCAGGGGTGAGAGGCAGAAAGAAAAAGAACAGGCTAAAAACGCAGGGTTGGTCTTGCTAAAAGCAGGGTATGTTCTTGAGAATGAGACTGCTGAAATAAGAGAAACAAGTGACCCGGAGAGGAATAGCAGCGGATTCTTAGGTGAAGCAGTATTTGCAAATAAGAATTACCAGGTGTGGGGGACTTTTCTACATCTTGGTTATGATGATAAAATCCTTGTTCCTGGACATGCTCAACTAAGGAATGTTTTTAATGAGATGAATATGGGATTTGAGTTAAAACACGGCTTCTTTGTGGTAGGAGCAGAGTATATCAAGACTAGTAATGAGTGGGTTCCTGATGTGTTCCCTGTTTGGAGTCCTCCTATGAACAAATACGATTATAATGGTTTCTTTGGAGGAGCTGGTGTTGGTCTTGGTAATTTCAATGAAAGCTTTGTTGAGTGTCTTTATTATTATGGAAAAGGCAGTTTAAAAGAGAAAATCAGTATTCCAGGACAGTATTTTCTTAATGATTTAACTATTGACTCAGAGGCTTTAAAAGAATCTTTTTATAAGATTCATGGAAGATTAGACCTTAAGGACTTCTATGTGGAGGGAATCTATACTCAAGGCAGGTATGATAATACAGCTAAGACTTTGAACGGCGAAGCAGAGACGATTGGAGGGAAAATAGGTGTGTCTCTTGGATTAATTTCTCCTAAGTTAAGTAACGCGTATATCGGAGCTTTTTTTCATAAACTTACAAGAAAGGATAATAATCTTGAGTTTAGTAATGAG
>DRSY01000039.1 GCA_011372335.1 Candidatus Woesearchaeota archaeon
AGAAGAAGGAAGCGAATAAGGAGGATAAGGGAGAAAGAAAAAAGGGATTAAGCACAGGAACAAAGGCAGCGAAGAGTAAGAAAGAAGAAACTAATACTAAGAAGAAAGATAAAAACGTAGAAGCTTCTAAGAGCCAAAAACAAGAGAAACAAGAAGAAGATTTAAAGGATAAAAAAACTTTAGTTAAAAAGAATTAGAAATTGAAACAAGAACCCGTCTTCTAATACCTTACAACAACACACCCCTCAATAACACTGCTTCTTAGGTGGGTTGAGAATCAGAGATTATGAGGATAAACCTTTTTTATTATATACCTCTTAAGAGGAAGAAGGAAAACCAGGAATAATGAAAACAAAGCAAACGAGAAAAATAACTAATTAATCCTTTATTAACACGTCCGAATACTTTCATAGTAGTATCCTTGTAGTTACTCTTCTTGCTTATTCCTCAAGTCAATCACTTACTCGCCATTGCCAATACTTTCTTGAGAACATCATCCAAGCCAACGAACAAGTTCCTCTGAGTAGTCTCGGATGCTAAGGGCTTACCATTAATCACCGCTTTTGCGTGTAATTCGTACTTCTCACTCCCCTCTGTTCTGTGCACAACCTTCAAGGTTACTGTAAGGCTTTCAAAGCCAGACACTGTGTCGCTCATCTTCCTAGCATAGCTCCCAACAATCTTCTTTACGACCACTAACTCTGCTTTTTCTAATTCCTTAAAACCAACAAGGGTTATATTACCGCCGAGTTCTATCACTGCTAAAACCCCCTTTAACATGCTGTAGGAGTTATGTTCTTTTATAAATAATTTGTGATAAATAGAATCCTGGGGTATCCAAAATATTTATAAACAAACACTTTTTTTCTCTTATGAGTAGGGGGTGTGGGCGTGGCTTGCCTGAACCTATCGTAGTGTATTAAGAATAATGGAGGCTAGATGAACATGGGATTATACAAGTATATTAGAGAGCTCTGGAAAAAACCTAAGCAGAACCTCGGGGAGGTCCAGAGGAAAAGGCTTATTCTGTGGCGGAAACAACCCGCAACTGTTAGGATTAAGAAACCCACCCGGGTTGATAAGGCCAGGAGTCTAGGATACAAGGCAAAACAAGGCTTTATTCTTGTAAGGCAGAGGGTGAGGCGTGGTGGTAGGATGAGACCAAAGCCCTCTGGCGGAAGAAGGCCTAAGAGGTATACTAGGAGGAAGGTTGTCAAGAAGAACTATCAGTGGATTGCAGAGGAAAGAGCGGTTAAGAAGTACTCTAACTGCGAAGTATTAAACTCTTACTATGTGGGTGAGGACGGAAAATATTATTGGTACGAGGTCATACTCATTGACAGAGACCACCCGAATATTAAGAAAGACCCTGTTCTTAGAAGAATAGCTAAGCAGAGAGGCAGAGTGCACAGGGGACTAACAAGTGCTGGGAAGAAGACTCGTGGCTTAAGGAACAAAGGCAAAGGCGCTGAGAAGGTTAGGGGTTGAGATAAACAAACTATTTATTTTATTCTTTGCTAGCCGGCCTGTCAACAAACAATAAATGCTTTTCTTTACCTTCTAGTTCTGAAACTATCCGTCTAACTAGGGTGGTGATTGGGTCTGGCATTAGTTTTACTCTTTTCCTGATGTCTTCAAAGCTTTTGAAAGGCTC
>DRSY01000015.1 GCA_011372335.1 Candidatus Woesearchaeota archaeon
AGAAAAGCCTTCTCAGCACTGAATACAACACTCCCAACAGCTGCTCCGGGGCTTGCAGGCAGACCCTTAGCGAGTAACTCTGCTCTCTTCTTAGCCAGAGGGTCGAGTGATTTATGCAGTAACTGGTCTAGCTGATCAGCAGGTACTCTGAGCACTGCTTCCTTCTCATTAATCAATCCTTCGCGTACCATGTCCACAGCTATTCTAACAGCAGCCTGGGCTGTTCTCTTACCACGCCTTGTCTGGAGAATAAAGAGTTTCCCCTCCTGTATCGTGAACTCAATATCCTGCATGTCCTTGTAGTGCTTCTCAAGCATAAGCCTTATATTATTAAGCTCTTTGTACTGCTCAGGCATTTTTTTCTTTAACTCTGATAAAGGTAACGGGGTTCTTATACCTGCAACCACATCTTCTCCTTGAGCGTTGAACAAGAACTCTCCATAAAACTCGTTCTCCCCTGTCGCAGGATTCCTTGTAAAGCACACACCACTCGCTGAAGTATCACCCATATTCCCGAAGACCATTGCCTGGATATTAACAGCAGTCCCCAGCAAGCCCTCAATACGATGCAGCTTTCTATAAGTCACAGCCCTCTCATTATTCCATGAACCAAAAACAGCATTAATACTAAGTCTTAGTTGCTCTGTAGGATCCTGAGGGAACTCCTTACCAGTACGCTCCTTAATAACTCTTTTATACTCATCAACAACTTTTTTCAAGTCATCAGCGTCAAGCTCATTATCATACCGAACACCCTTGGTTTCCTTAGCTTTTTGTAATACCTCCTCAAAAAACCTGTGCTCAACACCCATATCAACATTCCCGAACATCTGTATGAATCTCCTATAAGAATCCCATGCGAACCTCTCGTTGCCGCTCTTCTTTGCAAGAGCCTCAACACTTATGTCATTAAGACCAAGATTAAGCACGGTGTCCATCATTCCAGGCATTGAAACAGCTGCTCCTGAACGCACAGACACCAGCAGAGGATTCTCAGGGTCCCCGAACTTTGCGTTCATATCCTTCTCAAGCCTCACAAGGTTCTCCTCAACCTCCTCTTTTAAGCCCTTAACCCACTTCCCGGTTCTATTGAACTCAGCGCAAGCCTCTGTTGTGATTGTAAACCCAGGAGGAACAGGGATTCCCATTCTGGTCATCTCTGCAAGATTAGCACCTTTTCCTCCGAGAATATCTCTCATTGACTTATCTCCTTCTGTGAAATAATAGACGTACTTCTTGTTTCCCATAGTATCTTACCTCCTTTTTTCTTTAGTACAAAAAAAGCGGTTGGCTTTGTAAAGATAAAAACCAAAAACCCTTTTTTTTAAGGGTGATAAAAAAATTTTCAGGTTATATATAAATATTTTTGTTTCAGGGGCTGCGTTCAAAAAGTCTCTGTCGTTGCCGTCATTTGCCTTATTTACGGAGTAAATGATGGCATGGCACGGCGAGGCAGACCATTGTTCGTATACACAGTATACGGTTATGGGCTGACGAGTAGGAGATTTTGAACGGTGCCTGTTTCAGGCTTTTTTTAATCTTTTCCTGGGATGAGAGGGACAAAAACACATCCTCCGAAGCACTCCTTCTCTAACTTGTTCTTAGCAAGCTTCCTAATCCTGACTAGCTCCTGGTGATACCT
>DRSY01000098.1 GCA_011372335.1 Candidatus Woesearchaeota archaeon
AATTTATATCTCCGTTTTTGAATATAGATTCACAACGGATAATGAATATAAATTCATAACTACTATTTAAATGTTTTGTTTTTAGTGTGGACTTTATGTACACCAACAAATTTTATATAATAATCAAAAAACACCAAGAAACAATGAACAAAACCAGGCAAATCCATAAACAAATCACACGAATTCATAAGATTCTCTACAAAAACTATGGTGTGCAAGGATGGTGGCCTGTAACTGATAAAGAATCTAAAAGACCAACATATAAGAAAAGAAAAAAACTAAGCAGAAATCAAAGATTTGAAATAATAATCGGCGCAATCCTAACCCAAAACACTGCGTGGAAGAATGTTGAAAAAACAATAATAGAGTTAAACAAGAAAAAATTATTAGACATACACAAAATCAAAGCACTGCCATTAAAGAAGCTGAGCAAACTAATAAAACCAACTGGTTACTATAACCAAAAAGCAAAGAAGATAAAAGCAATGATAGATTTCTTGAAATCAGGAAAAGAGATTAATCGTGAAAACCTGCTGAGCGTATGGGGCGTCGGGCCTGAAACAGCAGACTCAATCCTCCTCTACGCTTATAATAAACCCTTCTTTGTAATAGACACTTATACCAAGAGAATACTCGCCAGGATGGGCCTAGTAAAAAGCAATGTTTCTTATAATGAGCTACAACACATGTTCCATAAAGCACTACCAAGAAACACAGAGCTCTTCAAAGAATACCACGCCCTCCTAGTAGAACACGCAAAGAAGTACTGTAGAACAAAACCCTTATGTAACAAGTGTGTTTTAAAAGAAGAGTGTAAGATAAAAAGAAGTAAACAATGAAAAAAAACTTTTTTTAAAACTGATTGCAAAACTTTTATAAAAAGATAAAAGAAAAAACAATGATAATAGAGGTGAAGAGTTGGGTATTATAATAATCATTCTCATCATCGTAGGAATAATAGGAGTTTATCTTAGCACACGATTCCTAAGCAAAACCTTTAAGGTAATAACCAAACTCCTCCTCTTATTAATAGCAATTCTTATTCTTATCACCGCCTTTGTATACAAAGATATGAGCGAGCTAAGAAGAGGCTTTATCACAAAAAATAATACGTTCTTCTTATACAAAGACAACCAGCTCTACACCGCAATAACCCTTAAGCCAATGACCACCACTAATCTAAGCCTGAACAGCTTTGAATACTTTACAAAAGAAGAGATAAAAAGAGCTGAACAAGACCTTAACAATAAGAACTACAAAACCTTGCTTAGGAACAACTACAGAATATTCATAATCAACCCCCGCCTCCTTAAGAAGAACTACTCCTTAGACTTCGGTATTACACTACACGAAGAGGAGTTACTAAGCATAATTCGGAGTAACGAGTCATTCAAAGTAATGGCTATGAAGACTCAGCAACACCATAATTTAAGCATAGATGACATAAAGAAAGGCTTTGAAAACAGCTATGGAAGCGAGGAGAAACTCAGAGGCTACTTATTCGCAGGTCTGCTAACAAACTATTTCCAAAAACAAGAACCAGGGGAACTAGTAAGGAGTATTAAAGCCAACCAACTCGTAGTTTACCCCGAAACAATAAGTTTCAAAGTAATAAAATATATTCCTTCTTGGG
>DRSY01000152.1 GCA_011372335.1 Candidatus Woesearchaeota archaeon
AGGATATCCTTCCTTTTTCATCTGAATTAGCCGATTTATTGTTTGCCGTAAGTCACTTATTGGGGGAGTGGAAACGCATGCATCTTTATATTCGTAGGCTAACGTTAAAGAAATGCCTACGTTAAGCTCTTTTGCTAACTTTACGAGATCTTCAATTTCGTGGACGTTCTCTTGAATTATTGTTGTGTTTATGGTAACAAAGGCCTTATTTTTGCATGCGATTATTCCTTCAATCGCGTTCTTGAAGCATCCGCGGACCCCTCTAATTTTGTCATGAGTATATTCTAAACCGTCGATTGAAACGTAGATTACGCCATTAATGTACTCTGCTATCTCATCTGCCTTTGCCTTAAGAAGTATTCCATTAGTGACCAGACTAGTATGCATTCCCAGCGACCTCGAAAAAGCAAGAATCTGAGCTATATCCTCTCTAAGTAGAGGTTCTCCACCTTCAAATGCTATCAAACAGACTCCAGCCCGCCGCAGCCTCACCAAGATTCTCTTTTCTTCTTCAAGCGTTAATTCGGGCTCTTTCCTCTTCCAGAAGGGACACATGACACATTGGAGATTACATCTATAGGTTACTTTATGGCCGCAAAAAATTGGAGACTTAAATCCCAAAAAGTTCAAAAGCAAGCCCTTATAAAGCCTCGCTCCAACTGACAGTAACTCTAAGTAGTAATCTAATCCTTTATGTGCACTGAAGTAATTCTTAGGTCTTTTCTTATTCATTCCTTTCTTTCTCAGCAATCGAATTAGTTAATAGCAAACAGCAGAAATATATGTTTTATTAGATTCCTACACACCTTTATAAGGGGCTGTGAGTATCTTTATAATAGGTAACTTTACCTATAGCTGTTATGACACAGCTAAAATTCTGTAATTAGTTGATGGTACCAGTCCTAATAAGCGGAGGGTATTTTACTCCTAAGTGATGGAGCCTGACTTCTAGTTACAGAAGCAACAAGGATGAGGACTTGAGTTTTAAAGTCTAATATGGGAATTGATAACCCTGTTTGGACTGGCCAGCTCAGCATGGTTTCTTCAATTATTCGAAAGGTAATTGAAAACTTGCACATCGTGAAAACAGAGGAGTAAATAAATTAGAGATGTTGAACATGCAGCGCGCAATACAAAAGGACTTGTGCCCACGATGCGGTAGCTCAGAGCTTATAAGGACAGAGAAATGGGCGAAATTGTCTGCAGCAACTGCGGGCTAGTCATTCAAAACTATTTACATTTTTTGCAAATCTGATGTCAGGATTTTGCTTGAGAGCTTACGACTTCTTCCTAGTTTTCACGCTAAAGATCAAGACCAAAGCTGCTGTAACCATTAATACAACAGTTACGAAGTAATTATATTCCGGGATTATTTCTATTGTATGGCTTGAGTGCTGTAATCTAAGTAAATGTAAGTATATTGGTTGTCCGTCTATTTTTCGAGACTTGCGTTTATAGCCCAAGTTCTGAGTGCTTTTCCGTCATCATCGCTTAAAGTTGTCAAGTAAGAAGCGATTTCCTTGGCGATATTCCATGGTCTCCTATTTTTCCATACAGTTCTTAATTTATTAATGTCAGCTGCTTGTGGTTCTGGTGGGTTGTTAACTAAGCGTCAGCTCGTTCTGAAACAG
>DRSY01000132.1 GCA_011372335.1 Candidatus Woesearchaeota archaeon
GGATGAGCGGATGTGACACTCAATCCAAAAACATCCGAGGACGTGGGTTCAAATCCCGCCCGGGGCATTCTCCTTCCCCAAACCCCTTCTCGTCCAAGTCAACTCTCCAAAACCACTTGTTTTTTTAGATGAGTTATCATAAAAGCAGAGCTAGTAAAAATGCTTTTATCTTTGACAGCATTCCCTGGGTTGTGTTCCAAAAAATTTATAAAAAGAACCAGAAATCTTCATCGTAGTAAATGAAGCGTAGCAGTCGTCGTTGGAAGAAGAAAGGTCAGATGCGCTGGAAGTGGCAGCGTAAAAGAATGAAGAAAGAGAAAAGAAAAAGGAAAGCTAGTCAGTAAGACCACCTCAGATACTAAAAAAACATTTCTAACACTTATTTTTTAGATGAAGAATTGGAGCATTCTGGTGCTGCAGCCCCCCTTTTTTTTGCTTAGAACATCTTGTATCTTATAAAACAACAACGTGGATATGTAAGGAGAAAAAGGAGTGGCACAGAAAATAATTTTTTTTAACGTATCTTTCTTTTTATCTCTAATATCTTCTTCTGCGCAGCTATCTCGCCTTGCTTTATTATCTGCCTGAACTTGGACTCTCTGGGAAGAGTGTATTCTCTGCTGAGTCTTGGTTGTATCAACACATAATCCTTCCGAGGAATACCTCTTAGCTTGCTCTCAGTTATTCTATACATCATTAGCAATATGCTTTTCTCTACAATATCCCTAATACTTATACCCTTACTCGCATCTAATTTATCATAGGAGATAGCATCCGATATTATGTACTTCTTTATATTCTTTGGGAGTATTGAAACCGGGATGTTATTCAGCACTCCGCCATCAACATAATAATCACCTCCTATTCTTAGAGGCGCGAATATTCCTGGTATTGAAATACTCGCCCTTATAGCTCTGAAAAGCTCTCCTTTTGAGAACACAACTTCTTTCTCCTTGGTTATATTCGTTGCGTTAATGTAAAGAGGGATTCTTAGCTCATTAAACCTTCTCACACCTGTGAATCCTTCAATCAGTCTTCTCATCTTTGACAAGTCCTGTATGCCTAGTTTTGAGAATGATTTTAATGAGAAGTTCAGAACACTCCTAAAATTCTGTTTCACAACGAACTCTTCGATCTCCTTAGGAGTTCTCCCTGCTGCGTAGAAAGCCCCGATAATAGCTCCCATACTGCACCCAGCAATAGCGTCTACACGGATATTGTTCTCTTCCAATACTTTTAGTACTCCGACATGAGCCAAGCCCTTAAAAGCACCGCCGCTTAATACAAGCCCGATTCTTACCATTACCCTCAATACTCATTCAATACGTAATATAAAGTTTTCTACTCCAACCACCCCCCTAGTGTCACAAGCCTCACACTCACCCTCCTTTTTTTTACTTCTAAATATAAAAAGAACTAAATATAAAAAGAACTAAATATAAAAAAACTTTTATACACACAAAACCCTTATACATCAATGCCTCGCACCAAGAAAAATCGGCACCGTTCAAAATCTCCTACTCGTCAGCCCATAACCGTATACTGTGTATACGAACAAGGGTCTGCCTCGCCGTGCCATGCCATCATTTACTCCGTAAATAAGGCAAATGAC
>DRSY01000051.1 GCA_011372335.1 Candidatus Woesearchaeota archaeon
AGACCAATAGTGCGTCCTAGCGAGCCAGACACGACTCTGAACAACAAAAAATTTGAGCTTAGATGGGTGTTTGTAAAGAATGGGAAAGTAGCAGATACGATTAAAAAAAACGAGATTTTTCCAAAACAAAAAGATTACGTTTCAATTAACCCGTATTACCTAACTGCTGATTTGAATGAGCGAAAAAAAGAGGTTTTAGCAAGCGATTATCTAAGAAAAGTAGCATCCCAAATAATATCAAAAGGATTTGACCTAAAAAAGATATATATTTGCCTTGGAGCCAGGGTTGTTGGGACTGAGAAGCCTTGGAGATGGGATATAAAACACCTTCAGACTAGCGCGCCTGATATCTATTCCAAGTTAAATGAAGTAAAAGAAAATAAAGACGCAGAAAAAGAAGAGGAGAGACTGATAAGAGAAACGCAGAGGGCTCTTAAGAAATGGGAGGAGCATGAGCATCTTAATAAGAATCCTAATGAAACCCTTCAGTTCCATATTAGTGATTCTGTTATAGAAGATGCGGAAAAGATTTTTAATAACATGGAAGAATTATCTCAGAAATATTATCAAGCATTAGGAAAGGACGAAGTTTTTACAAGACATCTTGATATCCTTGGTCTTGCTATTAAAGCATGGAAAAACAAGAATGTTGAGTGCTTAAAAGAGTATAAGGATATGCCTCATAAGATGTTAATTCAGAGGCTTAGAGCTATTCTTAATAATCTTGTTAATAAACCAGCACTTCCTCCGCAGAAAGACAGGATAAACCTTTATGGATAAGAAAGGATTATGATAAAACCAGTTGTTAATAATTGAAACCAGGTTTAAATAATGAGCATTAAGAGGTGAAGAAGTTAAGATAGGTGATAAGCATGTTTGAATGGTTAGAAGAATTATTTAAGATGGGCCCTACATGGCAGGCTCGGGGGGAGAGAAGAAAGGCTAGGCGTTTGAAAACACTTCTTTTTAAAAGAGAACCTAAGCTTAATAAGAAACTGAAAAAAGCTCTTCTTAGTGGTAACATAAAAAGAGTTGTTAAGGCTTTTCATGCAGAGAAAAAACTGGATGAGAAAGAAG
Source organism: Candidatus Woesearchaeota archaeon (assembly GCA_011372335.1). Taxonomy (GTDB): domain Archaea; phylum Nanobdellota; class Nanobdellia; order Woesearchaeales; family SM23-78; genus SM23-78. The sequence continues at coordinate 1,078 of DRSY01000051.1, forward strand.
CAGGGTATGCTTTTCTGGTTCTGAAAAAGATGAGGGTTATAATCTATAAGCAACTAGATATTTTAAGAAAAATCAACCGGGCTATTGATGAGGATAAGAACCTCTCCCCTGAGGAGAAAAAGGTCTTGGTAAACAAAATAAATTATGATATAAGGCTTATTGATGGTGTGATCAGGGCTTTGCTTCGTGGCGAGGATAACTTTGCTCATGGGGATAGAACTCTTAGTGTGAGAGAAGCATTAAGCGAAGGCTCTATACTGAATGACTTTTATTTTTGTGGTAGGAATGAGATTCGGAAGGTTAGGAGGTCTGTAAGGGATGAGAAACGCCTCTTATCTGCATTACAGAAGTCTGTTAAGAATGAAAAAGTACAATCCATTATTAAGCGACTTGAGAATGATTTAAAAGCAGAAACCAAGAATGAGTTAAGAGAGGCGGTTGATGCGATGGTAATCCTTTATGATATTGAGAAGAAGATTTATAAGGAGAAAGCCACAATAAAAGAATTAGTTATCAAAGAGGGTTTTCC
>DRSY01000159.1 GCA_011372335.1 Candidatus Woesearchaeota archaeon
ATGCTTATTAACAGCCTGGACAAGTTTATCTGGCTGTGTATTAATTTTATGCCTGCAAGCATCGAGATTATTGCTCCCGAAGAGTTAAAGTTCACTGAAAAAGACCTTACTAATTGGCTTAATGACTTATTAGCAAAGCTGCATGAGATTTCTCATACAGTCAGACAAGCGAATATACATAAAGATGCTGTTACTAAGGGGATGAACGCCTTAATACAGAACTCTATACTACTTGCTGCTGAGCATTACCATACACCTGATGAGATTAGTAAGAAGCTGGGTATACAAGAGAAACAATTAGAACCCTTTTTTAAGAGCCTTGTGAAGAAGGGCAGGCTTGAGAGGAAAGGGAATCAGTATTTTAGAAAAGGAGTGGTGGAGTATGGAGTTAAAAAAGGAAGTTGAATCCTTGCTTTTCTCATCTGGGAAAGTGATGAGTGAGAAAGAACTTGCAGAGCTTACTAATAGTTCTGAAAAAGATGTTAGGTTAGCTTTGGAGACTCTTAAGAAGGAGTACGATGAGAGAGATACTAGTCTGATGCTTGTTCAGAGCGGGGATAAGTGGAAGCTTAATGTTCGTGAAAAGTACATGAACCTTGTTACAAAGATTGTTGCTGATACTGAGCTGCCTTTCCCTGTTCTTGAAACCCTTGCTGTTATTGCTTATAAGGCTCCGGTAATACAAGCAGAGGTTATTAAAATAAGAGGTACTAATGCTTATGAGCACATTGGTATGCTTGTTAAAGAGGAGTTTGTTGAGAAGAGAAAAGAGGGGCGGAGTTTCAGGCTTGGTTTGACACCTAAGTTCTTTAAGTATTTTGAGGTGGATGATGAGAATAAGATAAAAGAAGCTTTGAAAGAGGTGCGTGTTCCTGAGAAGAAGACTCCTAAGAAGATTGGAAAACTAGATGTTGTTGATATTCCAATGGGGGAAGCAAAGAAGACAGAGAGGGAAGATAAGAGTAAGCTTGGTGATTTAGAAGTGGTTGATGTTTCTCCTCAGGAAGGGAAAGAAAGGATAAGCATCGAGAATAATAAGCCAGACGAAGATTTCTTAAGACGTATTGATGAAAGGCTTGAAGAGATTAGAGCAAGGAATGATGAGCTTCACAAAGACGAGGTGTTTAGAAGACAAAGCGAGAGAATGGAAGAAATGGAGGTGGAAAGGGAGGGAGTATTAGAACAGGGGTGTGAAGAAAAGGAGAAAGAGGAAGTGGAAGAACAAAAAGTTAAAGAAGACGAACAAGAAACTAAGGAGGAACTAGTTGAAGAAGTACCTGAAGAGAATGAAGTAGGTGGAGAGGTGAATAAAGAAAAAAGTAAAGCAGATGGATTATTCTGAAGTATTCTTATGAATGCACTGGACGTTTATTAGCGTAGGCTTTATAAACTCTGATTGTTATTGTAGCTAATTATGCCTTTGGTTGTTATTTGTCCTAAGTGTAAGCACCAGCAGAAGACTAATCCTAAGAAGATTATCAGTGCTGTAAAGACGTGTGTTTATTGTGGTCATAGGTTCAAGATTCATTCTAATATTAAGAAGAGCAGGATTGTGAGGAGGGTTTTGATTAAGAGCTGAAGTTTTTAATAAGGAGGGTGGTATAA
>DRSY01000035.1 GCA_011372335.1 Candidatus Woesearchaeota archaeon
CTTAATAGAGTCTATTATAAGAAGCTCGCCGCGTTGAAGAACTACACGCTCACCAACACCTAATTCCTCGGTAATTCTATTATTAATACTTAACTTGGCTGTTTGCCCAATACTACTAATAAAAACAACACTTACTTCGTACTCCTTCTCACCAAGCACATAACTCCTAGTTTCACCCTCTCCGAGAACACCACTAACATAATCAGTCATCTCAGAGTCCTTGTAAAGATAGAAACTAACCACGCCCTTACTCCCAGCAGCACAAGGATCCTCAACACTAGTAACCGGGTCTGATATTACAAGACTTGTAGGGCTGATCTTAACAACACGTCCTGTTATCAGGAATCCTGAAGCAAGCGCAGCGCTACTAAGAATACTAAGAAGAACGAGTGCTAAGACTATTAATACTCTGAGCAACATCCTCGCACTATAAGAACCATTATTCATTTTTTTCACCTCAGCTTCTAAAAAACCTATTAAATAATAATCCTTTTTGTTTTAATACCTCTTTCATATCGTTCTTATTCCCTGTTTATCTTTCCCTTTTCTTATTCTAATTCTCTTTATCCTTTCTATTATTCTCCACATTTATATATTTTTTCTTATAACTTTAATATTTCTTAAAGTTAAAGGCTTGGGGTAAAGGAAGAATAAGATAAGTCAACCAGTCTGTGTTTGGGTTTAGTGCTGTTCTTTTATTATGATAATGAAAGAACAGGTTGAGGAAGCTTCTAGCTCCTTCTAAGCTTTGAAAAGTGCTAAACCACTTTATTATCCGCTTAATTTCTCTGTTCACTCTTTCTAGAACAGCATTTTTTCCAATTCCAGAGTCTTTAATCCTGTTTTTTCTGTAAACTCTCCAGTGCTAACCAGTCACTTTCTTTATAGCACCATCATACTGATACAAGCCATCAGTAATAATTCTTTCAGGTCTTCCACCAGCAACTTGTTTTGCTTTTTGCAAAACAATTCTGGCATCTTTAAAAAATCTTCCTTTGCTTATATGCCAAGCAAGCACTTGTCTTGTTTCTTTACAATAAACAATCCAAAGCCAGTGTCCTTTGCCTTTAATTTTTATGTAAGTTTCATCAACACGCCATGTTTGACAGTTATCAAGTTTCTAGTAGATAAAATGTTGCTTCCTGCTTGCAAGAAGCCACTGACGAGCACCCTCATGACTAATCTTTATATCAAAGGATTTCTTTAAATACTTTGCAATCTTACGTAAAGAGATTCCAACAGTGGCATAAAGTTCTGTTGCAAAAGCAATTACATTGCTAAAGAAGTTTCTTCTTGGCAAATCACTTGTCCAGACAAAACGAAACCCGCACTTCCTACATTTATAAAGCGGTTTCCCATGAGAATTTTTACCATCCTTGTAAAAATTCTCTGCCCCACAACGCTTACACCAAGGCACGTGAACCTTTTTTACAGCTAAAGCTATACAAATCTGTTTGTAACATTTGGCCTCCGGACAGTAGCATGGCTAATTTGCATTGTGACTGCTGTCCAAGCCTTTCTTAAGAATTCTCAACAAATAAGCCTTGCGCCACAAAGTTGACTATGCCCGTAAGTGATAAAC
>DRSY01000102.1 GCA_011372335.1 Candidatus Woesearchaeota archaeon
CCTCTTCCCCAGCACCACGCCTGTGTTTGTGCTTACTAGTATTTCGAGTCAAAAAAAATCACTCCCCCCTCAAAATCATTTTAAATTCTTATTCACTGCTTTAACAAGAGATAAAGATAAGAGTTTAAATAGTTTTCGCAGTAAACCATATAATATAACTTCATAAAAAATATAAAGAAAAGAATGATTTCTCCCTTATAGGACGGGATAAAAATGGAAGTAATACAGGTTATTATAATAATATTTGCCTTGTTCGCTCTTAGCAGGGTTTTTCTAAGGTTCAAGGATAATAAGCTAAGCAAGAACGAGTTCATGTTCTGGGTCCTTGTATGGCTTGCTGTGATAATAACAGCCATTATCCCGAGTATAATAAGCGCTCTTTCTCAAAAGTTCGGTATAGGCAGAGGAATGGATTTACTAGTGTACATTAGTATTCTTGTCCTCTTCTACCTAATCTTTCGTCTCTACGTAAAAACAGAGCGTATAGAAAAAGAGATCACAGTGATTGTAAGAAAAACCGCTATGAACACGCCTCGGAAAAAGAAAAAATGAGAAAACCCAGAATATGTTATGTTAACCCGCCAGTGCTGCTTAAAAGACCGGTCTCTGAGTTAATTAATAAGCTATCCCAGAAAGGTTATAAAACAAGCCTTCTCATCCCAAAGAAGCTCTTCAGAAAAAGAGATGTTTCTCTGCATCATAGTAAGCTTGTAGAGAAAAGCAAAATTCATACTTATTCCACTATTAACCCTCCTTTTCTCAGCTCAGAGCAACCACTACCTCTAACCCCGATGTTCTGTATAAACACATTCAGAGCCTTAAAGAACAACGACATCATACACGTATGGGTGCCTTACTACCTTACCAGTCTTAAAATAATTTTGATGAAAAAAGTATTCTTCCCAAAGAAGAAGCTTATTCTTACCATGGACACAGTGCCAGGCTATAGTTTCAGCATGGGAAAATTCTGGGACGCAATGTTTAAGACTTATAACAAGCTATTCGGATGGCTGATATTCAAAACACCAGACATAATAACGTTGTACGGTAAGAGCATGATACCCTACGCCCTAAGAGCAGGAATCCCAAAGCAGAAGATAAGAGTAATACCCACGGGTATTGAGTTAGAAGGGAAAAAACCATCTCCGCAAACAAAGGCAAGGATAAGAAGAAAGATAAAAAAAGAGTTAAACATCAAGCCAAGAACAAAGATAGTATTATACGCAGGCCTCCTAATCCCAAGAAAAGGAATAAACAAGATAATAAGCATAGCAGACAAACTCCGAAAAGAAGATGTTGTGTTCCTCCTAGCAGGAGACGGGCCTAAAAGGAAGGAATACGAGAAACAAGTAAAAAAAAAGAAACTAGGAAAAAAAGTGCTCTTCCTAGGCTGGAGAACAGACATCCACAAACTTTATCAAGCCAGCGACACCCTACTACTCCCATCAGAAGGAGAAGGACTACCAGGAGTAGTAATGGAAGCCATGAGCCAAGGATTACCATCTGTCTGCAGTAATATTCCCTGCATACCCGACTTAATAGATAATAACAAGAATGGTTTTTTGTGTAACAAAGA
>DRSY01000153.1 GCA_011372335.1 Candidatus Woesearchaeota archaeon
ACTTGCTAGATGGGATTTCTACAAGGATTACAGTACAAGCGTTTCTATTATTAACATCAGGGACCCGCTTTATAGTGTAGCAACGAAAGGAAGAATCCCTAACACCATAAGAATCACGAACATAACTGATTACGTGGATGACGCGACTAATGACACAACAAACCTCCTACTACATACAAATAATTCATTCTACACAGAGAATCCTCTTGCTCCGAGCTTCCTTATGAGACTTGAAGGTAATTTTTCAAGCTCGCCTTACGGAATCGAAAGCCTGGTACACCTACCACAACTAGATTTGCAAGGAGTAAGTTATAGCACTACTAAGAGCATTGTTGACTACATCTTATTCACTAATATAACTGGTTATGAGGTCAAGGCTTGTAATGTGGATAACATGCCAAGCTGGTTTAAGATAGACTTGAACCATACAACTAAGTACGAGGTTGATAAGCTTAATTACACGACATGCTAAGGAATGATTAGAAAAATAAAATGTTGGGTGCCTAGTGTTAAGTTAAATGGGATGGTTAGGAATATGATTAGAAATCAGTCAAAAGAATTCGTAGTAATAAAAAAAGCTAAGCTTTGTAGAAACATGTTATGTAAAGCTTTAGGATTCATGTTCAGGGTGAGGAAACCAGACTACGCATTAATCTTTGTTTTTAGTAAAGAGGCAAGAAGAGACCTTCACATGCTCTTTGTGTTCTTTAGTATTGATGTGTTGTTCCTGGATAAGAATAAAAGAGTTGTTGATATAAAAAAGAACTTTAAGCCGTTCTCGTATTATATTCCCAAAGCCAAAGCAAAGTATGTTATAGAAGTACCCTCAGGGATGCTGAGGAATACGATGATAGGAGATGAGATCAGTTTTTGATTGCTCTTAATCTAAGCTAGTATACCACTCGTCTTAATTTTTTTTATGCTAATAATTTTTTTTGAAATATAGAAAACTTTTTATACCTTCATAAACGATTAAATAAGTGTAGGAGTAAAAAAAGAGGTTTAAAATGGCTGCTAGGAAGAGTATTGAAACAGGAGTTGATAAGCTAGTAGCTCTTATTAACAGGAGGAAGAGGATTAGTATTAATGAAGCTGCTAATGAGCTTGGTGTGAGCATACCTGTTATACAGGAATGGGCTGATTTCTTGGAAGATGAAGGTTTAATAACTGTGGAGTACAAGCTTAGCAGGACTTACTTGTGCGAGAGAAAACTTACTAAGAAGGAAGTTGAGAAAAAAGCAAGGGTTTATGCTTCTAAAAAGGACGCCTTCACTCGTAAAGTTGAGAGCGCTCTTAAATCACTCCAGAGAGAATCCGCAGGTTTTGAGAAGATAAAAGAGGAATTCAATAAGTTAAGGGATGCTATTGGGAGGGATATAGATTCAGTAAGGGAGGAACTCCAAGAGTTAAGGCATTACGAGGATTTAAAAAAGAATATTGATAAAGATATAATCCAACAAAGGCTTGACTTCCAGGAGATGCTTGAGAATATTCATCGGCAACTAGCAGAGCAGAGGAAGAAGTATGAGGCGTTCGTTGATAA
>DRSY01000113.1 GCA_011372335.1 Candidatus Woesearchaeota archaeon
CTATGACACCGAGAATTGTTTTGCCAAGCTCTTGAGCCACTTGGATTGTTTTCTGAGCGTCAAGCACAGCGCTAAGCTCAGGAGTAGTAACCACCAGGACTTCATCGCATACTTCAATTGCACTAATTGTTTCTCTGGTAAGACTAGCACCGCTATCTAGAATAACAATGTCTGCTGCGCCTCTGAGCTCAGTGAGCACGTCCTTTAGCTTTTCATACTTAAGCTTTCTTAAATCATATGTTGTGCTTATTGTTGGCAGAATCCTCAACCCGGATTCATGAGTATAGATTGCTTCTCTTAGCGAAGCTTCATCCTTTAATACACTCATCAACGTCTTTCTTAGAATAGGAGCTCCCAGATGAATATGAATATTCGGTGTGCTAAGATTAGCATCAACCAATAAGATTCGCTTATGCTTACTCATAAGATGAGCTAGATTAATTGCGCTCGTGGTCTTACCCGTACCTCCTTTTCCGCTAACCACGCAGATATAACGACTCACCTCTAATACACCTCTTTTTTATAAAATTAACCTTTTGCCTATTCATTAATTTTTCTTTCCACCCATTCATAAAATTCTTTTATCTGATTATAGTACTCTGTGGCCTTATCAATATCAATCGTTACTTCCTCGCCTTCAACAATAGTTCTTAAGGTTACGTGCCTTCTGAACTCCTGTTCCTTCTTCGGCTCAGTCTTAACAATCTTTCTTAATAAGAAGTAGAGCTCCATGTTTCTCTGCACAATCTCTTCTTGGAAAAGCTCTTTTACAAGGTTTCCTCTTTCAAGAGGGGTGGTTGGAATGTGTTCTGCTGGTCTTAGGTTCTTCTCAACAGCGTACTTCAATAAGCTATCAATCAAACAGTTATAAGCGTCTATCATCCTGTTAATAGTATTCATGAGCACGTCCACTGTTCTTGTGTATTTCAGGCTTACATATATTTGGTGGTCAACCCGTTTCAACTCATTCCGAGCGTCGTGTAAAGATTCCTTCATGCTTGCTCACTATCCTGTTTATATTGTCTATGAAAACCTTTGTTTCAAAGATGTACTTCTTAACAAGGCTAATATCGATGGTTTTCAAGCTATAAGTAGGGGAGCATATAACAAACTTGTCCTTCCTCGCGAACTCAACAGGGCTCTTCTTATGCTCTGATAATATTGTCTTAACCTCCTTTATTAGCTTCACATAATTAGTGCTTAACCCGTATCGAGGTATCATCTTACTCCTGAAAATCTCAAACCTTGAAGCGAATGTATCATGGTAAGGAGGTATTCTTTTAAAAAGTCTTTCGTGCTGTAACAAAGCGCTTATCCCATAATCAAGACTTGCGAATATGTTCTCAATAATAGCCAGCAACAACTTAGGGTCCTTTACCAATGGATAAGTCATAAATAGCATATGATCAGCTATTTTTATCTTTTGCAAAGCTTTATCCCTAAGAACCTGGAACTCCTCCATTATCCCTCAGAGCTATTAAGCAAAGAAACTATATAAATCTTTCTGTTAGAAAAGGGCTTTTAATCCTTTCAAACTCAGAG
>DRSY01000173.1 GCA_011372335.1 Candidatus Woesearchaeota archaeon
GCTAAAGCCATACAAATCTGTTTGTAACATATTTTTTACCTCCGAACGGCAGCATTAGCTTCTCCGCATGTTAGCTATCCTACGATTTTTATTTTTAAAAACAAAGAAATAAATCTTGCGCCATTAAGTTGACTGCGCCCAGGAATAGTAAGCTTTATAAATAGGTGTTTTATCCTGACTACTGGTTTAGAGGTTCTGTAAGCAAAACATCCTATTCATACTCATATGCTTATAAAAGAACCGAGAGGTTTACAATGAGGGTTTCAAAACAAGAATTAATCCCTGCACTCGCAGAGGAGCTTAAATCATTCCTTAAAAAGCCTGAGTGGGCTGATTTTGTAAAGACAGGGGTGCATAAGGAGAGACCTCCTGTTAATCCAGAATGGTGGTATATAAGAGGCGCGAGTATACTGCTAAAAGTAGATAAACTAGGCCCTATAGGGGTTTCTAAGCTCAGAAATAAGTATGGTGGTAAAAAGAATCGAGGGGTTAAGCCTGAACGGTTTTATAAAGGCTCTGGAAGTATTATAAGGAGGATACTGCAGCAGCTTGAAAGTGCTGGCTTGTTAAAGCAAGAAACCAAGGGCAAACATAAAGGCAGAGTATTAACGCCTAAGGCACACTCATTAATTGCTCGTACGATTAAGAAGATTGATAAGCCGAGAAGCACTAACTCAGAGTCAAAGCCAGACTCAAAGCAGGCGTTAAAGCCAGAGTCAGAATCAAAGGATGAGTCGCAAACTAAGAATAAGAAAGAATAAAAGTTTTTAAGAATAAAAAAAGTGTGTTTTTTTTAGGGTCTTAAAGGATTAAAAGATTTTTAGAAATAAAATCTTTTTTAAACCAATAAAAGGAAAAAAAAGCGTTTTTATATAAAGGAAAAATGTCAAGGTATAAGCCAAGAGCAAAGAAGAAGAGGCTGATAAAGAAAGGAGAGCAGACTAGGTGGGCTCCTTTCTGGACAGTTCCTAAGATTTATGGTAAGAATAGAAGGGTTCATCCCGGGAGGCACACTGTTGTTAAGAGGAGTTGGAGAAGAACAAAGACACAAGCCTAGGTGAAGCTTTGATAGGAGAGTATGATACTATTATTTTAAGAAAATGGCTAAGAAAAAGGAATCGCAGGTAAAACTCGAGAGAAGCTATAATATCCCTCTTAGAAAGAGCTTTGTAAATGCTGCTAAGCATAAGAGAACACCGAAGGCAGTAAGAGCTGTGAGGGAGTTCTTAGCAAAGCATATGAAAGCAGAGTCAACCAAAGTAAGACTAGGATTACACTTGAATGAGTATTTATGGAAGCACGGCATAAAGAAGCCTCCTCACCATGTAAAAGTCTGGGCTGTGAAAGAAGATGATGTTGTGAAGGCAGAGCTTGAAGGCTTTGAATTCAAAGAAGCAGTTCGTGCTGAGAAGAAGAAAGAGCCTGAGACCATGAAGGAGAAGCTGGCTGCGAAGCTAGGAGTGAAAGAGAGGGTTGGAGAAGAAAAAAAGGATGAGAAGAGAGCAGAAAAAGAGAAAAAGGAAGAGAAGAAGGA
>DRSY01000155.1 GCA_011372335.1 Candidatus Woesearchaeota archaeon
ATCCTGGAGACTAACTTTTCGTAATCATCCTCCCTCTGTGAACCACCTATTATCTCTCCGATTGGAGAGATCATATCCGAACACAAGTACCTTGTTGAGTCTTCTGGGTCTTCTTTCATGTAAAACGCTTTTATTTCTTTTGGCCAGGACGTGATGAACACAGGTACCTCTCTGCCCTTCATTAGTAATTTTTCTTCATCAGCCCCAAAATCGTCACCAAACTTCATCTTTCCCCCATTCTCATTAACTATGTTCAAAGCCTCATCGTACGTAAAGCGCTTGAACGGAGGTTTAACACGAGCAAGAGATTTTAAATCCGCATTCAGTGATTCTAGTTCTGGTTTATTTTCTTTCAATACTGTTCGGATTATATGACTTATCATCTCTTCTTGTATCCTCATATTCTCGTTGTTATCAACCCATGCGGCCTCTGGCTCAAGATGAGTGTACTCTGCTAAATGTTTCCTTGTTCTAGATTTCTCAGCGCGGAAAGAGGGAGTTACTGAGAAAACACGTTCTAAGGAAAACACAAGCGACTCCAAGTATAATTGTGCTGTTTGAGGCAGATACAACTTTTTACCAAAGTAATTAATCTCAAAAACTTCTGACCCACCTTCACCAATAGAACCTGTTATAATTGGAGGAGTTACTTCGTAGAACCCTTTTCTCTTGAGCCAATCTCTTGCAGAGTAAAGCACAGTATGCTTAATTTTAAACACATTTGTGAGCTTGATAGATCTAACAGAAAGATGACGAATATCAAGTAAGTACTCTGGAGAAACGTCACGCGTGATAGGAAAGTCAAGAGATGGTCCTATCAACTTAAGGGAGGAAACATGAACCTCATAACCAGTTGGTGCCCTATCATCCTTTTTAACAGTGCCTTCTAACTCTAAGGAGGCTTCTACATCAGCCTTAAGTGCTTCATCCCATGCAGGTGAATCAGATTTAACCACGCATTGGATAATACCTGTAGAATCACGTAGAATAATAAAAATAGCATTCTTCTGGTGTCTACACCTATATACCCAGCCTCTCAACTTAACAGACTTGCCATCTTTAAACGCATCAACAATGTGCATGGAAATAACAAACAAGGATTCATTTATTTAGTTTTTGGCTAGTCTCTTGAATCTCCAAACTCCAACAGTGATAAATTTCCTGTTTTTCTCGTGGAAAGGCATAATATTACTTATAGGAAAGTTATAAGCGAACAGTAACTCACACGAAAATCCGTTATCACGTGAGAAAGCTTTTAGAAAGCTTTCTGAGACAACAGCGTGTATAGAATAGACTGTGTCTGCAACGCTGAAAGCCTTTTGAAGGAACACTCTATCACCTTGTTTAGACCTCAAACCAAATGGAGGATTCATCACAACAGTGTCAACTTTTGTATTAAATTCTGTCACATCAGCGTGTATGAACTGGATTCTAGCAGAAAAATCAGAAGCATTTTCCCTTGCCACGTTTAAACAATCTTCATCAATGTCAATGGCATAAACCTTCTTAGCTCCAA